>CAKUTY010000011.1 GCA_934692455.1 uncultured Erysipelotrichaceae bacterium | reverse complement strand
TTGTAACTATTATATTTATCTTATGTTATACATATCAGGCATTATATTTATTCTTGCCACTATTTGTAAGAAATAAGACAAGAGTTATTAATGATAAAACAAATAGATACGCAATTTTAATTGCGGCTAGAAATGAGGAACAAGTCATTGGTAATCTTATAGATAGCCTAAAGAATCAAAACTATCCAAGTGATTATGTTGATATCTATGTTTGTGCTGATAACTGTAGTGATAATACTTATGATCTTGTTAAGAAGAAGGGCGCTATTGTATATAAAAGATTTAATTCTGTTGAAGTAGGTAAGGGTTATGTCTTAAATTATTTGTTAAATAAGATTAAACAAATAAATAAGCATTATGATGCATATCTTGTCTTTGATGCCGACAACATCGTAGATAAAGACTTTATTAAGGAAATAAATAGAGTGTATAACGAAGGTTATCAAGCAGTTACTTCTTATCGTAATTCTAAAAATTATGGTGATAATTGGATTAGTGCTGGTTATGGTTTGTGGTATTTACATGAATCAGCTCATTTAAATGCTTCTAGAATGATTATTAATTCTAGTTGTGCAATAAGTGGCACTGGTTTCTTGGTTTCAAATGAATTAGTAGAAAACAATGGTGGGTGGAACTACTTCTTGTTGACAGAAGATATCGAGTTTAGTGTTGATAGCGTGTTAAAAGATATAAAGATTGGCTATGCTGATAAAGCTGTTGTTTATGATGAACAGCCTACAAGCTTTAAACAGTCTTTTAATCAAAGATTAAGATGGTCTAAGGGTGTAATTCAAGTTTTATCTAAATATGGCTTAGAACTTATTAAAAAGGCCTTTAAGGGTGATTTCTCAAGCTATGACATGCTAATGAACTCGGCTCCTGCAGGAATCATAAGTTTTATTAGTTTTGTTGTTAATATAACTTATATTCTTGATCGCTTCTTATTAAACAATTCATTTATATATTTATTTAGTAGTTTGTTTAATGTTTTCTTAGGGATGTATCTTATATTGTTCATCATCTCTCTATTAACAACGCTAAAGGAATGGAAGAATATTTATTGTGCAAATTTGAAGAAGATTATTTATATCTTTACTTGTCCAATATTTATGCTTACGTATATGCCAATCACAATCGTTGCCTTATTTAAGAAAGTTGAGTGGACACCAATTGCTCATACTAGAAGATTAAATCTAAATCAAATTAGAAGATAGGGGGTCAAAATGAAAAAGAAAACTATTTTAGCAATACTATTTGTAGTTAGTTTGTCACCAATGTTGCTTAATCAATATGGTGGCATGAAGGGTGTACAAGAAATATCGGGATTGATTAATATTACAAATCCAATAGGGATGTTATCACTTGTGATATTTGTGATTGGTTTATTCACTGATGAATGGATAAGCGGTATTGGAACTATAGGTGTAGTAATATCAGAATTATTTATGTTCTTTACTTGGTATACTTATACAATTACACCTCAAATAAGTTTAAAGACAAGTCTTGATATGGCATTTCCTGAATTCTATATTGGACTTATTGTTTCTACATTTATGATGTTGATATATTATAAGGCTTTAGAAACTAATGAATGATGATGTACTCCTCATGGTTATTAACATGAGGAGTTTTGAATATAATGTACAAAAGAGAATAAGAATTTGTTTTTTAAATCTCATAAAAATAATGGAAAATTAGGGCGCAAATCGTGCACAAACATTAAAAAAATGCCTATTTAAGGCACTTAATTAACTAATGGTGGTTCCGGCCAGAATTGAACTGGCGACACATGGATTTTCAGTCCATTGCTCTACCAACTGAGCTACAGAACCATTGGTTGCGAGGGAAGGATTTGAACCAACGACCTCCGGGTTATGAGCCCGACGAGCTACCAGGCTGCTCTACCTCGCGATGTTGCTTTTCTATAATAACATATTAAGTGTTCGAATTCCAGTTCTAACTTAATAAGTTTTAATAGAAATGGCGGAGGAACTGGGATTCGAACCCAGGCGCCAGTTTCCTGACCTACCGGTTTTCAAGACCGGACCCTTCAGCCACTTGGGTATTCCTCCATAATTTTTAATCCTTTTAGTTTACTTATTGGTGGACCCTGTAGGACTCGAACCTACGACCACCCGGTTATGAGCCGGAAGCTCTGACCAACTGAGCTAAGGGTCCGACTAACTAATTGGTGGCGAGGGTGGGACTCGAACCCACGACCTACCGGGTATGAACCGATTGCTCTAGCCAACTAAGCTACCTAGCCAAATAAATAAATTTAATGGTCGGGATGACAGGATTCGAACCTGCGACACCTTGATCCCAAATCAAGTACTCTACCAAGCTGAGCTACATCCCGAGAAAAAAAAGAATTTCAAGTTTTTGGCGCGCCCAGCAGGACTTGAACCCGCAACCTTTTGATCCGTAGTCAAACGCTCTATCCAGTTGAGCTATGGGCGCACATTTTGTTTACGCTGTTTAGTGGTGGGGATGGAGGGAGTTGAACCCTCACAGTATTGCTACCAAGGGATTTTAAGTCCCTCGCGTCTACCATTCCGCCACATCCCCACTAAATGGAGGTTCCTGCCAGATTCGAACCGGCGATCACAGAGTTGCAGTCTATTGCCTTACCACTTGGCTAAGGAACCACTTCATCACTGCGCTTTATTATCATACTAGAAACTTTTATAAAATGCAATACAAAATTTGTTTAATATTTATAAAAACAGTATAATTTTATCAGGAAATACCTATTTCTTTTTTTAATAGAGGGCAAATTTATGAGAAAAAGCACTAATTTATTCAGTAAACAAAACAACGAAAAGGCTACTATTGATGCGGTAAATACTAACATTAGCGAAACAAAAAACGCCAACAAAGAACTAAGAAGTGATATTGCATCAATTAATAACGAAAATAAAGAAATAAAATTTTTTCATAACGAAAGAATTGATAAATTAAAAAATAAACACACTACATCAAAAGAATTTTTATTAAAAGAACAAGAAAAATTAAATACTCAACTTGCTTCTGCTGATAAAAAGATAAGTACCTTAAAAGCTAGTTCTGACAAAAAAATGTCTCAATTGGAAGCTAAGAAAGACAAACTAAAAAATACTTATATTAATAAATATAATGAAGGAATTGAAAAAGAATATAACGATAGTGAGGCACTACGTCTTTCTTATGAACAACAATTGGAAGAGCTAAAAAAGCAAAGAGATCAACAAAACGAAGCATTCAACATTAAAGCTGCTAATTTTGACAATGAAACAAACCGCGAAATTATAAGTCTTAAACAAGAAAAGAATGATAAAACTAAAAAAATAGAAGAAATAAAAGACTCATATAATCAAGAAATTAAATCTCTAGAAAAAGAAATAGAAAAGAATAAAATTAGTCAAGATGAAGCGCTAGCTAAAATCGAAGCTGCTAATAAAGAAAAAGAAGCTGAAATTATTAAAGCTCAAACTGAAAAAATAAATGCTAAAAAAGAAGAACTATTACGTTTAGAAAAAGATTACGATGCCTTATGTTTCAAAAAAGAGCAACTATTAAAAACCAAGGAAGATTTAAAAAATAACAATGACTTAGAATTTCAAAGACTTCAAACTGTTTATGACAATGAAATATCTATATTAAATAGTGAGAATGAAAAAATTAAAAATACTTTATCACTTAAAAAAGATGAAGAAACAAATGTTAGAATCGCAGCAGAAGAAAAATATGCCAAGACTTTAGCTGAATTAAATGAATTAGCTAGTATTCTTACAAATAAGGAAAAAACAACTCTAGCGAATCTAGAAGAACAATTAAAAAATAGAAGTGAAGATTTCAAAAAACAATTCTCTGAATTTGTAGAAAACTTAGATCAAAAGTACCTTAATGAAAAAGAAAATCATGAGAAAGAACTACAAGTTCTTAAACAAAAGGTCGAAATTGAAAAAGTTGAATTTGAAAAAAGAAAAACTTATTTATTAGATCGCTATAACGATCGTTTTAATCAAGCTCAACAGGCCATCGGACTTTTAAAGAATGATAATGAGGAATTAGAAAATAAATATACAGCCCTAAGCAAAGACTATAAACAAAAAATCGATGATTTAAAAAACAAGATAAAAGAATTAAACGATGAATATTTAAACTCTCTTGAAATAAAAGAGAATGAATATAAACAGAAAATTGATGAATATAAGACGGAAAATGATGCGATTATCGAAACCATTTTAAACAGCAAGAATGCGGTTAATGATAAAATCGACAGTCTTAACATTAAAATTGCAGCCATTCAAGCAAGCATTGAAACATATGTTTCCAATTCAGATGCTGAAAAAGAAAATCTTAAGAACAGATTTGAAGAAGAAAAACAAAGAATCAACAATAACATCCAAGTTATTCAAGAAAAGATTGATACCCTTGTTAATGTAACTTCTGTAAAGGCTAAAGAAGAAAATGAAAAATTACTTGCAGATTTGGCTAAGAAAAAAGAAGATTTAAAAGCCAAATATGATGAAGCGGTTGCTGAAATTGAGGCTGAATTTAAAAAGAAAGATCAAGAACTAGAAGCTGATTATCATGCAGATATTGAAAGACTACAAAAATCTTTTGAACAAAGAATCGAATATCTTACAAACCAACACCAAGAAAAACTTACTTCTTTAAATAAACAAGAAGAAGATGAAAAGGCTAAATTTGAAAAAGAAAAAGCTTTTATTGATGCCAATAATATTGAACTTGAAGATAATTTTAATGCTGATGTAGCCAAGCTACAAAGCACTAGAAGTGACTTATTAAAGAATATCCAAGCTTTAAAAGATGAACTTAATGTTGAAGAAGCTAACTTCAATGCCTTTTTAGTTGAACTTGATAAGAAAAAAGAAGAATCTTTAGAAACTCTAAAGACTAATTATGAAAGTAAACAAGCTAAAATAACTGATGAATTCATAAATAGAAAGAAAAAAGAAGAAAAGATTCTCAATGATTTAACGATTTCAAATGCTGATAGAGAAACAACTCTCACTTCTGTAATCTCGATTTTGGATGAAAAGAAGAAGGAAAAAGACGAAGAAATCGCTAAGTTTAAAGATGAAAATCAAGAAATAAAAGTTTCATTACTTGACAAATTAGCCGAAGAAAAGAAAAAGCTAGAAG
The DNA here is from genome assembly GCA_934692455.1 of uncultured Erysipelotrichaceae bacterium. GTDB lineage: Bacteria > Bacillota_I > Bacilli_A > Erysipelotrichales > Erysipelotrichaceae > Colivicinus. The sequence continues at coordinate 16,279 of CAKUTY010000011.1, read as the reverse complement.
AATTAGAAAACAATCATCAAGATCAATTAAATATTTATAAAAATAATTTAGATAACAAGCTAAAAGAAATTAAAGAATTCAAAGAAGCTTTAGACAACGAACTAGCTTATATTACGAATGTAAATGATGATGAAATAAAAGAAGTCATGACTTACTATAAAGATGAATTCAATATTAAGAAACTTGACTTAAAACATCAAGAAGATAATTATGTTCAAGAAAACAATATTGAGATATCTAATAAGGAAAAAGAACTAGAACTTTTAAAGATTGAATGTGCTGACCTTTTAACTGATATCAAGAACCGTAAAAATAGACTTGAAAATGAATATACTGCATCTTACAAGCTACAACTTGCGCGTACTAGAGAAACCGCTGATGAATTAAACTATGCAGAAAACGAAGCTGTACTAAAAAGAAGTGAGTGGCAAAATCTAATCCAAGCTAAACAAAAAGAGAATGATTTAGAAACAGAACTTTTAAAGAGTAATTACGATAAGGCTCTTAAGGAATTAAGAGAAAATAACAAGTCAACATTAAATAACCTTCATAACACCAAGAAAGAACTAATTGAAAAACGTTACCAATTAGCTAGAGACTTTGATGATGCGAATAAGGGCTATGAAAACTATGTTGATGAACAAAACCAAAAATTTGAAGAATTAAAGAACCAAACTGGTGCTTATATCAACAATCTAAAAGAAGAAATCGCTAATATCGTTCTTAAACAAAACGAGTTAAACGACACATTCGCTAAAAAAGTTAATGATATTAAAAAAGAACTAGTTGATGCCTTTGATACATATGATGAACTTGTTAAAGTTAGACCTTTTGTCTTGAAAAACGAGAATGATCAAAAAGAAGACATCATGTTAATTTTAGCTTCTGAATTCAAAGAAAAGATTGATGAATTAAACAACACTCACCAAGAAGCTGTTAAGACGCTTAATGAATATAAGAAAGAAAAACTTGAACAAATCGCCAAGGAATTCGAAGAAAATGTTAATTCTAAAGGAACTATCACAAATACTTATGAATCACAAATCAAAGAAATTAGTGATAAGTACGAGGAATTAATAGTTAAGGAAAAAGAAAGACAAGCTAACTTAAGATACAAAATTGATTTAAACATTAAAAATATTGATGAAGAGAAAACTTTATATGAAGAACGTTTAGCTGAACTTGAAAATAAATTCAATGAAGATAAAGAAGTTCTTGAAAAGATGCATCTTGAAAACATCGATAGAGAAAATCAAATTTTCTTGCGTGAACAAGAAGCGGAATTAGAAGAAACATCATATGTCACAAATGATATCGATACAATCAACAAGAAGATCGATGAGATTAATCAAAAATTCAATGTGATTAATGATGAAATTGATATGAAACGTTTTGCGGTAATTACTATTTTTACTAATAAGATGCAAGAAATAGATGATTACTACAATTCTTTAGTTAACGATAATAATAATCGTCGTAAACAAGTTGATGTTATGAATAATAAGGTTGCAACTATCTTTAAAAAGAATTAATTATGACATTTTTAAATCTATTAGAATACATTGGAACCATTGCTTTTGCCATCTCTGGAGCTATGGTGGGCATTGAAAACAGAATGGATATTTTTGGTGTTGTTATGCTTGGCCTAACTACTGCGGTAGGAGGCGGTATTTTAAGAGATGCTCTTTTAGGCATCAATCCACCTTCAATATTCAACAATCCAATTACTTTGATATTGGCCTTTGCCTTTGCACTAGCTTGCTTTATGTCAAAACCAAGAGCTTGCTTTAAAAAAGCAGAATTATCTATTCAAATTATGGATGCGATAGGACTTGGAATATTTACAGTAGTTGGCGTTGAAACAACACTAGCTTACAATAATTTCTTCTTATCGGTATTCATAGGAACTTTAACTGCGGTAGGTGGTGGTGCTTTAAGAGACATCTTTGCCCACATAGACCTAGCCATCTTCACAAGACACTTCTATGCTTGTGCAGCAATTATAGGTTCTATCACTTCCTTCTTCTTGTTTAAAATAAACGATAACCTATCGATTATAGTTACCTTTTTTGTTATATTTACATTAAGAATGTTAGCGATAAAATATAAGTGGAATCTACCTAAGGCAAAATAATATGAAATACTTTGATACGTTTTATTTGGATTTAGAAAAAGATATAGTAATTGACTTTTATCTTGATAAAAATAATTATTACTATATTTTAAGAACGCCTAATCATTCAAGTGGAAACTTGATTAGAAACCTTGCAAGTATCTGCAAACTTTCTTTAAGTATGGGTGAGGATGGACTTCTACAAATAAGAGGAAAGGTACCAACTTATGTTAATGAAGAAAATAAACATATTCATATTCTTAAATTCAACAATAAAACAGTAGCTGTTATTAACTCTAAAGGTAATATTTTACCTAGAGCCTTAGTTCCAGCTATTTCAAAGACCCTAATGTCACAGACAAAAAAGTGTGACCTTGCGTTAAATGATGTTTTGATTAGAAATTATATTGAAGAGGAATTTAAGTTTAAAACTGATGTTCATACGCATATGAACGCTAATTTATATCCAGATATTTTAATTGCTCTTGGTATCTATCACCAAATTAGGTATCCATATTACTACATTAAGAAACTTGGTTTGAAGTTAAATGATAGACAATATAAGATGTTGGAAAATAAAAGAGAAAAGGTCGCAGAGGATTTTACGGGCTCAAATCTGGGCTCGAATCTGGTGGGTAAATATTTAGACCGCAAGATTGACGATAATACTTTTATCAACTTTGCTGATTTAATCTTAAATAACTATCAAGATGCAGCTTACAACATCAACAAGATTAGAGTTTCTTTATCAATTTTAAAAGATGGCCAAGCTGTTTTCACAAACCTTGAAAAGCTATACTTATATCGTTATGTCTTTGCCAAGGGCATAGACTCAGATAAAAAGATTACTCTTAAAAATATCGACAAGATACAAGACAAAGATGTATCAAGATATTTAAATAAAATGTTATTAGATGCATCAAATCCTGATTATAAAGATAATACTTTATTAGAAGATAAATTATTATGGATTGCCAGAATGTATAAGGCCTTGGGCATTAATTATGTAGAAATATCTAATACCACTCTAGTTAAGGGAAATGAAGAAATGCTTAAGGAAATCAAATCTTATCATAAGATACTTCCTTTAGCCTATAAAGAAACTGGCGTTAAAATAAGATTCTTGGCGGCTTTAAGAAGAATCCCATTAACTATTGTTAAAGATAAGATAACTAGCGATAACTATCTAAGAAACAACCTAGATGTCTTAAAGGCAGTGTGTAAGGACCCTTATGTTGTGGGTGCTGACTTTGTTGGTGAAGAAATAAATGATATTGGGGAACTAGAACCGGTTATTAGAGAACTTGTAGCCTATAGTAAAACTGATCCTTATTTCACCATTAGAATCCATGCTGGTGAAAACGATTCTTTAAAAGACAATGTCACAAGAGCTGTTGATATTGTCTTAGATTCTTTAGATAAGGGCCAAAAGATGCCTAAGCTTCGTATAGGACACGGTATTTATACAACCAGTTTAAAGACTAAGAAGGGCAAAGATTTAATTAGAAAACTTAAACAAAATAATGTAATTCTTGAATTCCAATTAACTTCCAATGTAAGATTAAATAATCTAACTGTCTTAGATGCTCATCCAATCAAAGAATTCTTAAAAAATGGTGTTAGTGCCGTTCAGGGGTCAGATGGTTGTGGTATCTATGGAACAAATTCACTAGATGAAGAATTAGCCTTAAGATCTTTATTAAAACTAGACTACAATGATTTTAAGTTGATGTGTGCTACTGAAGATAAAATAATCAAAGATAGTGAAAAATCATTTGATAGAAAGACTAAACTATTTAATCCTGAAAACAAGGATATTGGTGAATATATTAAAGACTTAATTGAAATCAATAAAACTGAAACAGTTAATTTAGCTTATGAAAATAAAGATATTTATCTATCTTCAGATGCTTTAAAAGATAGAATTAAAGACTTTCCACTTGATAAGATGCCAATTATCTTAGCTGGTGGCAGTTTTAATCAAGATAACCGCAGTGTTAAGTTAGACAATTTTCAATTAGATATGTTAGATGAACTATTATATTCTCTAGATCCTAAGAAATTCTATTTTGTGGTAGGACATAAGATTAGTGGCTATGAAAAGTATTTAATTGACCATAATAGGGGTTTTGAAATCTATGCCATTGTTCCTCATTCTCTTATATCAAAAGAGATTAAAAAGATCGAAAAGACCAATATTTATTGTGTTGTTTCTACCGAGAATCTTGGAATGGGTATTTATAAGTCTTTTAATTATGAAATATTTGAAATGCGACCATCTATTGTATTGGCAATTGATGGTAATTCAGCCTGTGCTAACTTAATTCAAGAGGCTAAAAATGGTAAGGCTAAAGCTTTGATTTATGTTTCCGGTGATTCTGAGATTCTAAAGGCTAAGGCGATGTCTTTGATAGGATATGCGAATGTTTATTATAATAGTCTTGATATAAAAATAATGATTAAGAAATTCAAAAGAAAGGCTAGGGAAAATGGCAGAATTTAAGAATATAAATAATTTAAAAGTTAAGTATTTTGATGGAGATATTACTCCAGGCTGTCTTGTACTTGAAGGTGGTGCCTTTAGAGGTATTTATACGGCCGGTGTGCTTGATTATTTCATGGAACATAATCTTAATATCCAAACTTGTTATGGTGTTTCTGCTGGTGCTTTAACGGCTACTAACTATATCGCTGGTGCTTTTGGCAGAAGTGCATTATTGATTTTAGAATTTAGAAACGAAAAAAGATATGTAGGCTTAAAAGCCTTCCGTGAATCAGGCAGTTTGATTGGTTTTAGATTCATGTTTGAAGACTTGGCAGAGATTTATCCCTTAAACGAAGAAAGAATATTCAAGGGCGATCGTAATCTAAATATCGTTGCGACTAATGTGGAAACTGGTAAGGCAGATTATTTTACAAATAAAGAAGGTAGAGAAATTTTCTATGATGCAATTAAAGCTTCAGCAAGCCTTCCAATTATTTCTAAGATGGTTGAAATCAACGGTAATAAATACTTAGATGGTGGTATTGCAACAAAGATTCCGATTAGAAAAGCTATTGAAGATAAAAACGATAAGATTATCTTTATCGGTACAAGACAATCTGACTATCGCCGTAAACCGGTAGGCAAAGAAGTTGAAATTGTTAAGAAACAATATGCTGATTATCCAAACTTTGTGGAAAGCTATATGAATGCCAATACAGGCTATAATGAGGACTGTGATTTGATTGATCAACTTGTCCTACAAAAGAAAGTCTATAGTTTAACGCCAAGTAGACCAGTTACCATCACAAGACTTGAAAAAGACTTAGATAAGTTAAGTGATTTATATTATCTAGGTTACTTTGATGCGATGAGCCATTTTGATGAAATCAAGGAATTCTTAAATAGTTAAGCATTATAAAAAGTCATCTTAGATGACTTTTTATGTACCCTAATTAATTTTTTCTTGCTTATCAGCCTTACCGATAAAGATATAACCTAGGATAAAGAAGAATGCTAATAGACCAACAGCAACATTGATTGACTTGATGGTTACACCAAAGAAAGTAAAGACACCACCAGTTTTGATGCCAATCTTCTTAACCACGAAGATTACAAATGAACCTAAGAAAGAAGCGCCCTTGGCAAAGATATCATAGATACCAAAGTACTCACCACTATTTTCGCTTGGAATAATCTTTGCATAATATGATCTAGAAAGTGATTGAATAGAACCTTGGAAACATCCTACACCGAAGGCCATAATCGCAAATTGCCAAATATTTGTAAGAGTTAGGGCATATAGACATACGGCAGTATAACCTATGATACAAATCTTAATAAGTTCTACAGTATCCTTTTTCTTACTTAATTTCGCAAAGAATAAAGAACCACCAAAAGCAACCACTTGTGTTAGTAACAAGAATACTACTTGTCCTACTGTATTTAAACCTAAGTCAGTGCCTAGGTTGATACAGTTATCGATGATAGTACCTACACCATCAATATATAAGAAGAAGGCAATCAAGAAATACAACACTTTCTTATCTTCCTTGGCAATTCTTCTTAATGTGTTACCAATCTTTTTGAAGGCTTTTGAAATGCCACGCTTAGTATCTTCAACATAATTAACTTGTTTATAGTTTTTGATAAGTGGAAATGATACAACAAGCCACCATAAGGCTGTTACTACAAAGCCAATAATCATGCCAAGTCTTGGTGAAAATAACATTAAATTTTCACTAACACCACCACTTAAGCAATAAGCGATAAGTGCCAACAAGAATGGGATGCAAGAACCGATATAACCCCATGCATAGCCATAAGAAGATACTTCATCAGATCTTTCTTCACTGGTAATATCATTTAACATCGAGTCATAGAAAGTTAATGATGCCTGATAGGCGATCTTAGTAACGACAAAGATGCCTAAGAAGATAAACCATGTATTAGCTAAACCATTTAAGATACAAGCGATAATACCAATCGCAACACTTGTTTGGAAAACAATTTTCTTTTTATCTTTATGATCGGCTAAGACACCACAAACCGGTCCAATGAAGGCAACAAGTACTGTTACAAGAGAAGTTGCCAAGGCCCAATAAGCAGTAGCGTTATCACTTGAGATTTGACCAGGCGCAGTTCCGATAGCTGTTTGTTTAAACCAAATAGGAATAAGTGAACAAGCTAACATTGTATATGCTGAGTTACCTACATCATATAGTACCCACGCAAATTCTTTTTCATTTAAGCCCCTAAAAGCTTTTAAGTTGTTTAATTTCTTTAATAAATTCATAAATTTACCCTAATCTTGTAGATCCTTTACCTCATATTTCTTTTCTTCTTCATAACTCAATACTGGAAGACTTCTATAATCCTCTTTAGGAGTGAAGTCATGTTTGAAATAAGGTGGAAGTTCTTCTTTGTTGTTTAGATAATCGATTAAGTTTTGAGCCAATATTGGATAATGCTCAACCGCCTTATCAAAATATTTATCAAGTCTTAAGCTAGAATCTAAGCATCTAGGATCGTTTTTGGTAGTCAATAATAAATCCTTAAAGTCCTTACAATGAGCTAAGTCCATACCTGTATTTAAAATAAATCTTTTTATACAGTTGCTGTCTTTTAATAAATCAAGATATTTCTTTTGATCCTTAATAGTTTTGTATACCGTTTCTTCATCAACATCACCAAATAATTCAGAAATATCTTTTGCCATCTTTCTATCAGGCTTTAATGAAAAAGTAACTGACTTCTTTACGGGATTGTAACCATCTTTAATTAAAAGATAACGGTCAAATTGAGATTCTATCTTGCCATGAGATACCTTAGAAGTTTCTTCTTTAATCTCAATATAGCCATGACAATATGAATCTAATGTAAAGTGACAAGTAAAGCCTAATAAGTAAGCTAACTTAGCATCCTTATCATCTTGATTCTTTAGATAATTAGATTTAAAGATAGCTAAGATATCCTTGTAACTGGTATCGTGCATATCAGTTCCTTTTTGATTGATATCATTGTGCTTTAAACAGTTGTAATAAAAGAAAATGTCGGGTCCGTGGACACCGTAATCAAATATGGGACGATTTTCATTAATGATTTTTTGAATTTCTACTGGCAATGTCTTGATACACTTATCCCCAAAGCGCCAGTGAGCATATGTAGTTGGCATAAAATTCTCCTTGTTTAAGTCAATTTTATAAAATATCCACTCTAATTGAAAGTAAAGAGTGTGTAATTTTTTATTTAAAAGTAGCTTTCGTCCTAAAAATATACAAAAAAATTTATAGTTTTTTTACAAATTGAGTAAAATAGGAAATGTTAGTTGGAGGATATTTATGGCGTTTGGAGATAGAAAAGACGGAAGACTATTAAGAGAACTAGACTCGTTACATTTTGTGACAGGAGTTATTTATCCTAATAGATGTGATAATGAAGCATTCATTTCAGAGACAATAGATTTAACTAATATAAATGAATACCTAAAGAAAAAGAATTATGAAGGTATCGAATATAAGTACAACTTATTCCAAATTATCGTATGTGCGATGAGTAAAGTCATCACCTTAAGACCCAAGATGAATCGTTTTATCGTCAATGGCAACTTCTATCAAAGAAATGAAGTTAGTTTATCATTTGTGGTTAAGAAACAATTTAAAGATGGTGGTGCTGAGGCTTTAGCCTTTTTGCATACTAAAGATGATGATAATATCAACACCATCCATGATGCGATTCATAAACAAGTAGATTTCACAAGAAGTGAGAAGAAGGATGCTTCTACTGAAGGGATGGACTTCTTTAATAGAATTCCTCGTTTCTTTGGAAAGTTCTTGTTACATGTGGTGATGTGGTGTGATAAACATGGTATTGTGCCTGCATCACTTATTCAAACAGACCCTTATTATTCAAGTTGTGTAGTTTCAAATCTTGGTTCTATCAAGATGAAAAGTGGTTATCACCATTTGACTAACTGGGGTACTTGTTCCATGATTCTTTTGATTGGTGAGATTAAGAAAAGACCGGTTTATGATGAAAATGGAAATGTAAAGATGGTTGATACAGTTGATCTTGGTCTAACAATTGATGAAAGATTGGCTGATGGTTATTATTATTCAAAGACTATTCGATTATTGAAGAAATTATTGGAAAATCCTGAATTGTTAGAAGAAAATTTAGCTCAAGAAGTAGATTATTAAGGAGTTATTATGAGTGAAATTACTGTAAAGACACCTTGGAAAAAGAATCTAGGTGATGTTCCGTTCACTATGGAATACTTTGATGGTTCCATGTATGAGATGGTTGAGGAAATTGGCAAGAAATATCCCAATTATGTGGCATTTGACTTTATGGGTAGATCAACTACTTATAGAGAGCTTTTAAAAAATGTTGAACAATGTGCTAAGTCACTTTCAATGTTGGGTATTAGAGAAAATGACAAGGTTACTATTGCCATGCCTAATTGTCCCCAAGCTATTTATATGTTCTATGCGATTAATTTAATTGGTGCTGTATCTAATATGGTTCACCCTCTAAGTTCTGAGAAGGAATTGGAGTTCTATATCAATGAATCAGAGAGTATGACTGTTGTTACCCTTGATCAGTTCTATCATAAGTTTGAGGCGATTAGAGCTAATACTTGTGCTAAGAATATTATTATTGCCCGTATTAGAGACGCTCTAAGTCAACCACTTAGATGGGGATATATGTTAACTGAAGGCAGAAAAATTGAGAAGATTCCAAGTGATGCTCCAGTTATTTTTTGGGATGATTTTTTGAAGTTTGGTAAGACAAGATTCTTTGATATTAAGGTAAAAAGAAAGTCGGATGATCCAGCTACTATCCTATATTCTGGTGGTACTACTGGTGTTACTAAGGGTATTCTTTTGACTAATAAGAACTTTAATGCGCTTGCTACTCAAATTATCGCGACTAATCCTATGTTTAGACCTGGTGATAAGATGTTGAGCGCTATGCCTTTGTTCCATGGTTTTGGACTTGGTGTATGTATTCATTCAATGTTGGCTTTTGGTGGTAGATGTATTTTAGTACCTCGTTTTACACCTGAATCTTATGCAAAGTTAATTACGAAGTATAAATGTAACTTTATTGCAGGTGTTCCAACTTTATATGAAGCACTTCTTCGTTTGCCTAAATTTGATAATGCTGATTTAAGTAGTTTAAAGGGTGTTTTCTCAGGTGGCGACTCTTTATCTATTGAACTTAAGAAGAAATTGGATAAGTTCTTATATGATCATAAGGCTGTAGTACAGGTAAGAGAGGGCTATGGCACAACTGAAACAGTTACAGCTTGTTGTTTAACTCCTACCCATATGCATAAGGAAGGTTCTATTGGCTTACCTTTCCCTGATACTTATATCAAGATTGTTAAGCCTGATACTGATGAAGAACTTCCATATGGTCAAGAGGGTGAAATCTTGTTGGCAGGCCCTACAGTTATGAAAGAATATATTAATCATCCAGAAGAAACGGCTAATACTTTAAGAAAACATAAGGATGGTTTAACTTGGGTTTATACAGGTGACTTGGGTGTTATGGATAGTGATGGTTTTGTCTTCTTTAAAGGTAGAAGTAAGCGTATGATTATCACATCTGGTTATAATGTATATCCAGCTCAACTTGAAAATATTATTGACGCTTGTGATATTGTATCGATGTCTTGTGTCATTGGTGTACCTGATCCATATCGTATGCAAAAGGTTAAGGCTTTTATTGTCTTAAAGAGTGGTGTTCCTTCTAATGAACAGTCTAAGGATTACATCAAGGCGTATTGTCAAAAACATATCGCTAAGTATGCAATGCCTAGAGAAATAGAATTTAGAACCGAACTTCCAAAAACTCTAGTTGGTAAGGTAGCTTATCGTAAGTTGGAGGAAGAAGAAAACGCAAAAATTGAGGCTTAATTGCCTCTTTTTGAATACTTTGGTAAATATGACAATCTATTTTTTCTAATATTAATAATATAATCATGGTAGAGGTTAAGTGTATGAGAAAAGAAGAGTTTAGTTTTTTATCAAGTGATGGTGTAACAAATATTAGAGCTATTAGATATATTCCTGATGATAAGCCCAAAGCTATCTTACAGATATCTCATGGCATGGTTGAATTTATTGATCGTTATGAATTATTAGCTAAATATCTAACTGATAGAGGTATTTTAGTTACTGGTAATGACCATTTAGGACATGGTGGTTCTGTTACTTCTGAAGATAACTGGGGTTATTTCCATGAGGATGAAGGATATTTAAAAGTCTTAGAAGATCTTCATCATTTAACTTTAATCACTAAAGAATTATATCCAAATATTCCATATTTCCTTTTGGGACATTCAATGGGTTCTTTCTATGCAAGACGTTATCTATTCACATATAAGAACGAATTAGATGGTGCCATCATCATGGGAACTGCTTGGCAGCCTAAGATTGCGGTTAAAACAGGAAAGTTATTATGCAATATCATCAAAACATTTAAGGGAAGCAAGTATCGTAGTTCTTTGGTTAATAACATGGCCCTTGGTTCTTATAACAAGAAATGGGAACCATCAACTACTCATAATGATTGGCTTACAAAGGATGAAAAGATTGTTGAGTGGTATTCTAATGAGCCTAAGTGTTCATTTATGTTTACGGTAAATGGTTACTATAATGTATTCTCTGTTTTGGATGATGTCTGTGATGAAAGTAATATTGATAAAGTTGAAAAAGATTTACCAATTATTTTCTTAGCTGGTAATGATGATCCTGTTGGTAATTATGGTAAGGGCGTTACTAAGGCATTTGAAACCTTTAAATCAAAGGGTATTAAGGATGTTTCGATTAAACTATATCCAACTGATAGACATGAAATATTAAATGAACTTGATAAAGACCAAGTTTATGAAGATGTCTATGAATTTATAATTAAACATATGTAATTTGATTAGATGTTGACTTCTGTATAAGCAACATCTTTTATTTTTTCATGAGATGCGATCAGAACAATGTGACCATCATCTCTACTTTTTTCGATGATTTTGTAGAAGTCTTGATATTTATCCTTATCTAAGTAATTTAAAGGTTCATCATAGATAATGATTTTTTCTTTTCTATCAAGTGATAACAGCAACTGTAATTTCTTAGTTTCACCACTAGATAAGCTCTTTACATCATCTTCTAAGCGATGATTTTCAATTGGGCAATAATCATAATTACTTAGATTATCTTTGATACTACCTTTTAGTTTATACAATTCTGAAGGAACATAATAAATGTTGCGATATAAGAAATCGAATTTGTCTTCAATTCTTTCTCCATCAACAATAATAAAAGAATCATTATTAAAATATATGCCGCTCAAAATATTAAATAGGGTAGTCTTACCACTTCCGTTTTTTCCTTTGATTAGATATATATTATTAGACTTTAAATCTAATCTATACTTATCAAATATCTTTTTATCATCATAGGAAAAATTGATGTTCTCAATACTAATTTCATTAAAGTCATCTTTATTTAAATTATCAGGATGATAAACTGCTATGTTAATGACATCCAATACTCTTTTTTCACTAATTTTTGCCTTACTTATTTTCTTTTTTAAGCCCAAGAAATATTCGATAGGATCCCATATTCTAGATGCAAAGATATTTAATGTGGTTAATTGGCCGATGCTGATTTCACCTTTTAAAGCTAAATAAGCCCCAAAGATATATACCGAAATGATACATAGGTTTAATAAACCACTCACAATAAAAATGTTGTATTTTTCGTCACTTAAAGAATAACTTAACATTGCCTTATAACCATTATGATTTTTATTCATATAATCGTTAAAGATGATCTTTTCATTTCTCAAGGATCTTATCGCATGATTATTATTGAATGATGCTTCAAATTCATTGCTTAATTCTTCTTCGCTTTCCATATAAGCATTTGCCTTAGCTTCGATTTTTGGTATCAATTTAATGTTAGATAAGATAAAGAACGGCACGATTATCAACATCACTAAAGATATTTTGGTAGAAATGATAAACATGGATACAAACAATATGATTGTATAGATTAGGTTGATAAGTGTGTCTATAAAATATTCGAAGAACATGAAGGCCATGTCTTCAATGTCACTATTATGTCTTTGTAGATGGTAACCTAAATCAAATCTTTTTATACTTTGATAGTCACTATAAATAATCCTTTCAAATAAATCTTTCTTTAATCCATATTGAATATCACCATTAATTTTGATATAGACATAAGATCTGATATACATAAGTGTTAGAAAGGTACATACAGAAAGTATCATGCATATTCCATTAATCTTTAAGGCATTAATGTCTTTACTTACGGCACTATCAATAACTTTACCCGTAAAGATAGGTGAAAAGATAACGGATGTCTTAAACAACAAAGATATAAGTCCGTAAAAGAAGAATAATGATTTATTACTTAGATATTTTTTATATTTTTGCATAAGAACACCAACCTATATTAAATATATTGTACTATTAAAAAAGTGATGTTTAATACACCACTTATCTAATATTATCTAAATCGATCTCATCTACTGGTTTAAAACCATTGGTTTTAGTGAAGCTTACATTTTCTTTAAAACGAGCACAGAAATCGCTTGGATCAATGCGTTCAAAGTTAATATTCTCAAAACCATCTCTAACATAAAGAATAGACATGATAGTTGATTGAGCGTTATTACCGGTTGAAGAATCAAAGAATTCTTCTTCAGCATTAACCAAGACAAAGTCTACGGGTAGTAGGGCAAATACTTCTCTAGCAATTCTAATAGAACATGAACATACATAGTCTTGTGCTAAATCATTGAATTCAGTTTTTCTAAGATTATAGTCAACTATTGAACCATCTTCATTTTGTCTATAGCCAAATGTTGGTACCACATCCTTAATCTTTACTTCCAATCTACAAGATAAGATATCCTTATCATCAACACCAAATTCAAAATCACTGCCATAGGCTGAGATGTCATTTAATCTAGAATATTCTTGAATCACATCCAAATACGTATCGCTATCTTTGCTCATGATACTCTTAGCTAAATTAATATCGGCTATCCAATTTGCCTTTTCTTTTTCACTTATATTAGACGGAACACTACTTAGTGCTAAGCTTTTCCAGTCAATCGGATTAATTGAAGTTGCATGTAAAGACTTAATTTGTCTGATATATTCGTTATATTCCTTCAATTGTTGGCTACTATATGTCACCTTATTTGTTTTCTTGCCTGTGTTTTTAGTTAAAGAAGAACCAGACTTTTTAGTAACTTCTTCTTTTTCTTTCTTACCACCAAATAAACCACCAAAAGTATTAAAACTCTTACGGTAACCAACACCAGTACCTGGAATACCAGCAGATACTGTCGATTTACCTTTTGAGTTTAATGTATAGTGAGCACCTTTTTTACCAACTGTAACAGAGACACCTGTTTTTGATACATTAAGTTTAACACCATTGGCTATTTTTATACTTTTTCTAAATGTTAATCCCATAAATAAAACCTCTAACACAAGAATACCATATAATAAAGAAAAAGGAGGCGATTTATGAATTTTGAAAATATCTATGAATCTTATAATTATTTAAAAGAAAAAGTTGAAATTAAGCCTGAAATTGGGATTATTTTAGGATCTGGTTTAGGCGATGTGGTTAATTTATTAAGTGATAAACAAATTATTTCTTATAAGGATATTCCTTTCTTCCCTTGTTCAAATGTAGTAGGTCATGAGGGTAATTTAGTTTTTGGCAAGGTAAATAATCTAAATGTCGTTATAATGCAAGGAAGAACTCATTATTATGAAGGAAAGGGTTTTGATCCTGTTGTTTATCCGATTTATGTTTTAAAACTATTGGGAATTGATAAACTAATTATCACTAATGCTTGTGGTGCTGTTAATGAAAACTTCAAGCCAGGTGATTTAATGTTGATTACTGACTATATCAATTTATTAGGTATTAATCCTTTGATTGGTGATAATAATGAAGACTTTGGGCCAAGATTCCCTGATATGTCAGAGAGTTATAGTAAAGAATTAATCAATAAGGTTAAGAATATTGCTGATATTCCTTTACAAGAAGGTGTCTATGCTTTCTTTAATGGTCCATGTTATGAGACGGCTGCTGAAATTAGAGCCTATAAGATGATGGGAGCTGATGTAGTGGGCATGTCTACTGTTCCTGAGACAATTGTAGCTAACTATATGGGTATTAAAGTTTTGGGTATTTCTTGTATCACTAATATGGCAACTGGTTTGGCAAAAGAAAAGCACTCCCACAAGGAAGTGCTTGAAGTAGCTAATAGATCTAGTCTTAATTTATGTGATTTAATTAAGAATTTCCTATTATCTTTCTAATGCCTTCAACATTAAATCAGAAACACGCTTAGTATAAGCTAGAGGATCTTCGATTGTTAAACCAGCAATTAATAATGCTTGATCATACAATAAATTAGCATATTCGCTTAGATCCTTATTAGTTTCATAAACTTTCGCTAGGGCCTTAAATAGTTCGTGGTCTGGGTTGATTTCAAGAATCTTATTAGCTTGAATGTTACCTTGATTCATCGCGTTTAGGGTCTTTGCCATATTTATAGAGATACCGTCATCAGAAACAAGACAAACAGGAGAAGTCTTAAGTCTTGTAGAAAGTTTTACATCACTTACCTTATCCTTAAGTTCTTCTTTTAAAGTAGCTAATAAATCCTTATTGTCATTAGCCTTCTTCTCTACTTCTTCCTTTTCTTCCTTAGTATCTAAATCTAAATCACCTTGAAGTAATGATTTAAATGGCTTATCACTATAGTTACCAATGATATTAGCCATGAATTCATCGACATTGTCAGTGAAATATAATACTTCATAACCCTTATCTAGTACCTTTTCAAGTTGAGGAAGTTCCTTGATAGCTTCAATTGTTTCACCAGTGGCATAATAAATATCCTTTTGGTCCTCTTTCATTCTTTCAACATATTCCTTAAGAGTTACATACTTATCTTCCTTACTTGACTTAAAGATCAACAAGTCGATAAGTTCATCCTTATTCATGCCATAGTTATCGTAAGTACCAAACTTTAATTGCGTACCGAATTGTTCAAAGAACTTCTCATAAGTTTCTCTTTCATTCTCTAGCATCTTAACTAAAGCTGACTTGATCTTTTTATCAATTGACTTCTTTAAGGCTGTCATTTGATAATCTTCTTGTAAGATTTCTCTTGAAATGTTTAAAGATAAGTCATCACTATCGACAACACCTCTAACGAAACGGAAGTAATCACTTACAAGTTCCTTAGCTTCATCTTTAATGAAGACACCCTTTGAATATAACTTTAAACCCATCTTATAGTCTGTTGAATAATAGTTGAATGGTCTAACACTTGGAATATAAAGTAGGGCACTATATGAAGTATTACCTTCAACTTTGTAATGTAGTGTCTTTAAAGGTTTCTCAAAATCATAATAAGTCATTGAATAGAACTCATTATAATCTTCTTCCTTTAAATCTTTCTTAGCCTTCTTCCAAATAGGAACCATTGAGTTGATAGTCTTCTCTTCGATTTCGGTCTTATCTTCCTTAGTAACTTCTAGATCCATTACAATTGGATATCTAATAAAGTCTGAATACTTCTTAATCAAGACTTGAAGATTATTAGAATCTAGATAA
>CAKUTY010000010.1 GCA_934692455.1 uncultured Erysipelotrichaceae bacterium | reverse complement strand
AACGGGCTTAAGAGTGAAGAATATCTTACATATGTAATAAGTAATATAAACAAGAAAGATATTAATGATCTTTTACCATGGTCAAATAAGCTGCCTAAAGAATTACTAATCAATAAATAATTGTTCCCCTTAATATTCGGATTCCCGTTCCGAATATTTGGGGGTGTTTTATTATTCGTTAAAACGCCCATTTTATCAGGGTGGGGAAATCTTTAGTGCTTACATTTTGAATACACAAGAAATAGGATTCTTTGGTCAGAAAGAGAAAATGCGCATATATTAGCTATACCTAAAAGTGAAAAAGAAGTTCATACCTACACTCATAAGACTAGAGGACCATATAACAAAAACAAATAGTAAATAGATGATATAAACATTATGCCGAACATAATGAAAAGGTGAATAGGAATATAATACCTAAATCACCTTTTACATTTTCTTAAGTTGAGACCCCCAACTTTAACCCCCATAGTTTTTGTCAAACCCCCAGGTTATTTGGTGAGCCCATTTGTACATCCTAATTAAATTAACCGTTTATAGTAATTGATTTCTTTACGCCGTTTGATGTAGCCACCACGATAATAGTGCCACCACCATAGACATCAACACTAGTTCCGTTGTCAGTATATGAATCAGCACCACTGATGTCCCAAGTTACGCTGTCAACGTTGTTGGCGGTAATTCTAACGCCACCACTAATTGGTGATTGTGTTAATTCAAGTTCTGCTTCCTTGATACTAACTACCTTAATTGTGAATTTAGTTGAAGCTAAATAACTTTGTTTAACACTTACTGCAACCCCTTGAGAATAAGACTTGCCATTTGAATCGGTTATAGATACTGATTCAGAAGTTCCTGTTTCATTCTTTATATCAATATTATCTTCTTTTACACCAATACTGATTAAGTAGTTCTTAATATCATCAGCATTTGTAGTACTTGGTATTTGTAGTGAAACATCTTTGTCTTCAATCTTTACATCAATACACTTTTGAGTAGAAGATACATTTAATTTTTCATAACCATAGTATGCACAAACTGTTACAGTATCACCAGGGCTTGCGGTAATGTCGAAGCTATTAGTTTCCTTATCGCTAGTTACAGTTTGAGAATTACCATTTACTTTAATTTCAGCCTTGTATTGGATTGGACCATAAATCCAAGTGTAATCAAATAAACGTTTACCAGTAGCTTCAATAATAGCTGAACCATCATTTCTTCTTAAAGAGATATCTAAGTCTTCACTAGCTACTGTCAATGAACTTTCATCTGGGTACTTAGGCCATGTGATTTCAAGTTTGCCATTATTGTAAGTAACCTTAGGATCGCCATTCATTGGTTCTACCTTAGCTTCTTCAGGATTTACAAGACTTGCATATTCTTTTTTGATTAGACCACTTGTAATATATTTTTCATCCATTCCATCAATTGGAGCAGCATATGGATAAGTACCAAGAATATGAGAGATAGAAACAACACCGCTTGGTCTTTCTAAGCTCTTAGGCTTGCCATATTCTTTCACGGTTGTATCGATAATAGCGTTTGTTGTCTTACCTTGAATATTAGATAAGTAATCATTTAGTGTGATATAAGACTGTTTATTCTTCTGAGCTCTTTCATAACCAATCCATGTACATACTGTATATTCACTAGTAGAAGCCACCATCCAAGCATCCTTGATAGCGCCGGTAGGGATACCATATGCTTGACCACTTGTTCCCCAGTCGGTAGTACCAGTCTTAGCATATACTGGATAATCATCGATTAATATTTGCATAAGATTTGCATAACCACCACTAACATTTGACTGTAGTAGGGTATCCATCATATATGCTGCCTCACTTGATACTGTTTGTTTACTTTGATAAGTAGGAGTAACAGGCGATGTTCCATCTAAGAATTCAATACGTTTAATCGTATGAGACTTTGTGTATTGACCTAGATTCAATAGAGCACCTTGAGCAGCAGCTAATTGCTCACATGATACTGTAATCTTATTACCACCAATACCGCACTGTACATCAAAGTCTTCTAGACTAATGTCAATGCCCATGTCGTTTAAATACTTAACAACATATTCTCTTCCCTTTGTATTAATTACTTGTTGAAGAGCTTGAATAGCTGTTGTGTTTAATGAATTACCTAAGGCGTCTTTTAGAGTGACTTCGCCTCTATATTGACCATTGGCATTGGCAATAACAATTGAAGTTCCATCATATACGATAGGCTTATCAACCATTACATGACTTGTAGACCAACCTAGATTTTCAAAAGCCAATACATAGTCAAGAATCGGCTTGATAGCTGAACCTGGTTGCTTCTTTTGTTCAGTAGCGTGATTTAGAAGCAATGAACCACCACTTGCATAGTTTCTACCGCCTAGGATACCAACAACCTCGCCAGTTGCGTTATTGATTGCGATAGAAGCCAATTCAAATTCATCGTCTGGGAATTCGATTCCTTCATATCTTTCTTCTTGGATGCTGTCCATTGCTAGTTGAACATTCTTATTCATGCAAGTGTAGATACGCATACCTTGAGAGTATGGATCCTTACCTGTTAATTCATATACTTCAGATACAACCGCATCAATATATGCTTGATAAGGAGAGCCACTACCACTTGAATTATTCTTAGAATAATCTACTAGCAAATCTTCAACCTTAATGTTTTTAGCAAGTTTATATTCATCATCAGTGATATAGCCATGATAATTCATTAGATATAAGACTTGATTTCTTCTTTCGGTTGCTAATTCAAGATTATTGAAAGGGTTATAAGCATTAGGGGCGTTGATAATACCTGCAAGCATTG
Source organism: uncultured Erysipelotrichaceae bacterium (assembly GCA_934692455.1). Taxonomy (GTDB): domain Bacteria; phylum Bacillota_I; class Bacilli_A; order Erysipelotrichales; family Erysipelotrichaceae; genus Colivicinus. The sequence goes on along the minus strand of CAKUTY010000010.1, from coordinate 19,024 downwards.
CGCTTTCTGCAAGATTTAATTCACTTACATCCTTACCAAAATAATATTCACTAGCTTTTTGAACACCTCTAATATTACGATTACCACCAAAGTTAATCTTGTTTAAATATAGTTCTAAGATAGTTCTTTTGTTGATTTCATTACTCTTTTCAAGTTCCATAGCTAGGGCGATTTCTTGAACCTTTCTAGCTACACCTGATAAACCTTTTCTACTTGCGGTTGTACCTTCTTCATCATTTGAGAAGTAAGTATTTTTAACAAGTTGCATCGTGAAGGTACTACCACCTTGAGAGAATGATCTAGTTTTAATATTTGATAATAAAGCTTTTGTGAAACGAGGAACATCAAAACCGTTATGTTCAAAGAAACGGCTATCTTCAACAGCTACGAAAGCGTCAACTAGAATTTGAGGTAATTCGTTATAACTAACATTTTCTCTGATTGTGGCGCCAAGTTCAGCTACCATATCACCATTTTCATCATAAATTACAGAAGATTCACTATTAGTAAACTTAGAAACATCGAGTTCCGGTTTAGTTCTTAACATATTAGCTACTGTAATAAGTCCGATTGTTACACCAATCAATCCAATACAAACAATTACCGCAATAATTGTTGCCCAAAGATTTAATTTACTCATTTTTCTTTTAGGCTTCTTAGTTTTAATTGGCTTTACATTCTTTTTAATTTGTTTAGTATTGTTTTCCATTTGCTTTCTCCATTAATTTATCTACTATCTTCAAATAGTCACAAGGTCTTTGATAATTATATGTAATCAAATAACCGTTCTCTTTAATCCATGTATAAGGCAAAGACTGTCTTGTACGGCTTTTGTAGTATTCTATAAAATTTTTCGCATCTATTAAATAATCCTCGTTGTACTTAACCATTCTAATGATGACAAAGGCAATAGCTCCGTGTCTTAGAACTGCTGATAAGTGTTCAATTTGATGTGGATGGATTGAAGAAAAGGGGAAACTTGTTAAAGAAGAACACTCTTTCGCTTCAAAATCAATATATTTATTCTTATAGATACCGTTATAATCTGTTGTGCTTGGAAGCTTGAAATAAGCTTCAGTAATTTTAGCTTTGTTTCGTGAAGGGTAATCTACCTTTACGATATTAATAGGTGTAGGTTTTTTATGAATAATAGCAGTATCAGTTAAAAGATAGTCATTGTTAGTGACATTGATGTCTTCTTCTAAAGTCATACCTCTATTGGAATAGTTTGTAGTATGCTGACTCTTTTTCTTGCCACCGGGATAATTCATAAAACTACTCAAGTATTATACATTATTATTAATTGTCTTAAAAGTGCGCAATGTGATATTATATCTATGGAGATTTTTATTATGGAAACATTGAATTTAACGCCAGAACAAATTTTGAACAACGAATTTAGTGTAGAATTTAAGGGATATTCACCAGCTGAAGTGGATGCTTTTTTAGATCAAATCCTAGAAGATTATCAAATTAGCGAAGACAATACTCAAGAATTACTTGACTTAATCGCATCTTTACAAGATCAAATTAAGAAATTGAATTCTAAGATTATTGAACTTGAAGGTAAACAAAAGGCCTTCGATATCTCAAATACTACTTCTTATAGTTCAGTTGATATTTTAAAGAGAATTTCTAGGCTAGAAGAAGAAGTTTATAGTAAGTAACAACATTAGGCAATCGCTGCCTTTATAGGTAGAGGAAAGTCCATGCTCGCACAATCTGCGATGATTGTAGTGTTTATGCTAGGTTAATAAATAAGCCTAGGCAACTTAAGTTGACGGCTGGAGATGTTCCTAAGGGAAACTATGGAACTATCCTATAAAAGTGTCAAAGAGACGAGCCTTATAGAAATATAAGGAGTGGAACGTGATAAACCCCATAAGCGAGAAACCCAAATTTGGTAGGGGAACCTGAAAGGGCAAAATGAAGTCTAATCGGGCTGGTAACAGAGATAAATGATTGCTTGATACAGAACATGGCTTATTTATGTTGTTTAGATAGAAAGACTGAATTAAGTCTTTCTTTTTTTAAATCTTTCCTATATACTTTAAAAGTACTTAATATCGTATATACTTTCGAAGAGATGGTGAAAGTGTTTCTACCTTATGACCTTACATAAGACTACGATGAAACTTTTTCATGTGTCTTCTGTATCTTACAGAAGCTTTTTACTTTTTACGATGCTAAGTATAGAAAACAAGGAGAAACAAAATGAAAGAACTATACGTTGGCAAAACTAAAAATGTTTATGAACTTGAAAATGGTAATGTATTATTAAAATTCAAGGATGACTGCACAGGCAAAGATGGCGTTTTTGATCCAGGAGAGAACACTGTTGGCTTAACAATCGAAGGTATTGGTAAGGCAAACTTAGAAACTAGTACTTATTACTTTAACTTATTAAAGGAAGCTGGAATTAAGACTCACTTTGTTAGCTCTAATTTAGATGATGCAACTATGGAAGTATTGAAGGCAACTGTATTTGGTCATGGTTTAGAAGTTATTTGTCGTTTAGTTGCGACAGGTTCTTTTATCCGTAGATATGGTGAATATATTGAAGATGGAACACCACTTGAAGGTGGCTATGTTGAATGTACATTCAAAAATGACGCAAAGGGTGATCCACTTGTAACTAAAGAAGGCTTAGTAGCTTTAAAAATAATGAGCGCTGAACAATTTGAATCAGTAAAGGAACAAACTTTAAAGATTACTAAGGTTGTAGCTGATGATTTAAAAACAATCGGTCTAGATTTATGGGATATCAAGTTTGAATTTGGCTATTGCGGTGATGAAGTAGTTCTAATCGATGAAATCGCCTCAGGCAATATGCGTGTATACAAAGACGGTAAGATTGTTGAACCAGTTGAACTTACAAAATTAATTTTAAACAGATAATATAAGCCCTTTTATAGGGCTTATTAATATGTGGAAAGGAAATATATGGGAGGATTTTTTGGGGTAGCCTCTAAAAAGAAATGTGTAATCGATCTATATTTTGGTGTCGACTACCATTCACATTTAGGCACAAGACGTGGTGGTCTTGCGGTATATGATAAGGAATATGGTTTTCAAAGATCTATTCATAATATCGAAAATTCACCATTTAGAACTAAATTTGAAAAGGAGATAGACGACTTTAAAGGTAATATGGGTATCGGCTGTATCAGCGATGGTGAAGCACAACCTTTATTAGTTAACTCTCATTTAGGTTCTTTTGCGATCACAACAGTAGGTCGTATCAATAATCTTAATGAACTAAAAGAAAAATGCTTTAAATATGGAACAACTCATTTTCTTGAAATGAGCGGTGGTGAAATAAACCCAACAGAACTTGTAGCTGCTTTAATGAACCAAAAGGACACTATCACTGATGGCTTAGCCTATGTTCAAGAAGAAGTTAATGGTTCAATGAGCGTTTTGATTTTAACTGCCGATAGAATCTATTGTATGCGTGATAAGCTAGGTCGTACGCCACTTGTCATTGGTAAGAAAGATGATGCGTACTGTGCAACATTTGAATCATCAGCTTTCTTAAATCTTGGCTATAAACATGTTAAAGACTTAGGACCTGGTGAAATCGTCTATATCACGCCTGAGGAGTGTGTAACCACTAAAGAAATGAACGAAAAGATGAGAATGTGTTCTTTCCTTTGGGTATATTATGGTTATCCTACATCAACATATGAGAAACAAAATGTTGAAATGATGCGCTATAAGGCTGGTGAACTATTAGCTAATAGAGACCATGTTGATGTTGATATTGTTGCTGGTGTTCCTGATAGTGGTTTAGCTCATGCGATTGGCTATGCTAATACAACACACAGAACTTTCGCAAGACCATTTATCAAATACACACCAACTTGGCCTCGTTCATTTATGCCATCTAATCAAACTGAAAGAAGTTTGATCGCAAAGATGAAATTAATTCCAGTACATGAATTAATCAATGATAAGAAAATCTTATTAATTGATGATTCGATTGTTAGAGGAACCCAACTTGGTGAAACAACTAAGTTCTTATATGAATCAGGTGCTAGAGAAGTGCATGTTAGACCTGCGTGCCCACCAATTATGTTTGGCTGTAAATACTTAAATTTCTCTAGAAGTTCTAGTGAATTAGAACTAGCTACTAGAAAGGCTATTATTGAACTTGAGGGAACTTGTGAAGTATCTAAGGAAGTCTTAAAAGAATATGCAAATCCTGATAGCGATAAGTACAAGGCAATGGTTGAAGTTATTCGCAAGAAATCATTCTTTACGAGTTTAGATTTCGCAAGACTTGATGAACTTGTGAAGTCAATTGGACTTGGTAAAGAAAGACTATGTACTTATTGCTGGGATGGCAGAGAAGATGATGAGTAGCCTTAATTAATATGTTAAAATAAAGACGTTATACAACTGACGGAAAAGTGGAGTACCACATGGGAGTATGATGTTTATAAGAAGAGTCGACCGTCTGGGCCATTTTGTCCCTTTTTACGTGCGACTTTTTTTGTATCTAGGGAATCATACTTTTAAAGGAAGGATAATAATTTATGTTAACAGATGTTCAAATTGCTCAAAATGCCAGCATGTTACCAATTAAAGATGTTGCTGGTCAAATTGGATTAAGTGAAGATGACTTGGAATTATATGGTAAATATAAGGCTAAAATCTCTTTAGAAACTATTAGAAAACTAGAAAATAATCAAGATGGTAAGTTAATCTTAGTAACTGCCATCAATCCAACTCCAGCAGGAGAGGGCAAGACTACTACGATGATTGGCTTAGCCCAAGCGATGAATAAGATTGGTAAAAAGACTATCGTTGCGATGAGAGAACCATCTCTTGGACCCTGTTTTGGAATAAAGGGCGGTGCAGCAGGTGGCGGTTATGCCCAAGTTGTACCAATGGAAGACATCAACCTACACTTTACAGGCGATATTCATGCAATTACTACTGCTAATAATTTAATTAGTGCGATGTTAGATAATTCTTTACAACAAGGCAATCCCTTAAACATCGATGAAAGACAAATCGTATGGAAAAGAGTAGTTGATTTAAATGATAGAGCACTAAGACATATTGTTGTAGGCCTTGGTGGTAAAGCTAATGGTGTGCCAAGAGAAGATGGCTTTGATATCACTGTAGCAAGTGAAATCATGGGTATCTTATGCTTAGCTAATGATTTAAGTGATTTAAAATCAAGAGTAGCTAGAATCATCGTCGCTTATACAAGAGATGGAAGTCCTGTTACAGTTGAAGATTTAAAGGCTACAGGTGCTGTTACATTATTGTTGAAGGATGCCATTAAGCCAAATCTTGTTCAAACATTAGATCATACACCAGTGTTTGTTCATGGCGGACCATTTGCTAATATCGCTCATGGTTGTAACAGTGTTATGGCTACTAAGTTAGCTTTAAAGTTAGCTCCTTATACTGTTACAGAAGCTGGTTTTGGTGCCGATTTAGGTGCTGAAAAATTCTTAGATATTAAATGTCGTCAAGCTGGTTTAAAACCAGATGCAGTTGTAATTGTAGCTACTGTTAGAGCACTTAAGATGCATGGTGGCATGGATAAGAAAGAATTAGCTAATGAAAATCTAGAGGCTTTAAGAAAGGGTATCGCTAATCTTGAGAAGCATATTGAAAATATTACCAAGTATGGCTTGCCTGCGATCGTGGCAATCAATGCCTTCCCAACTGATACTAAGGCTGAGCTTGATTTACTTGAAGAAATCTGTAATGCCAAGGGCGTTAAGGTTGCTTTATCTGAAGTTTGGGCAAAAGGGGCAGATGGCGGTATTGAACTAGCTAATGGCTTAATTGATTTATTAGAAAACAAAGAAAGTAATTTCAAACCAATTTATGATTTGGATTTGCCAATAGATGAAAAGATTAAAACTATCGCTAGAGAAATCTATGGTGCTGATGATGTAATCTTTACAAAGAAAGCTAAGACTAATATTAAGAAATTAACCGACTTAGGTCTTGATAAGCTCCCTATTTGTATCGCTAAAACTCAATATAGTTTAAGTGATGATGCAAGCTTACTTGGTAGACCTACTGGATTTAATATCGAAATCAACGATTTAATTCCAAATACTGGTTCTGGTTTCTTAGTCGCAATCAGTGGCGATATTATGCGTATGCCGGGTCTTCCTAAGGTACCTGCTGCCAATAATATGGATATCTTAGAAGATGGTGAAATTGTAGGATTATTCTAAAGGAGAAGTATGAGAGTCGCAATTATTATGGGTTCAACTAGTGATTTAGCTAAAGTTGAACCAGCAATCACAATTTTAAAAGAATGGGGAGTACAAACAGATGTTAGATGTCTAAGTGCCCATAGAGCTCATGAGGCTTTAAGTGAGTTCGTAAGTGAATGTAACCAAAACGATACTGAAGCCATTATCTGCGCAGCAGGTATGGCAGCAGCCTTACCAGGTGTAGTAGCCGCTCAAACAGTAATTCCAGTAATTGGTGTACCACTAAGTGCAAGTGTCTTAGATGGTATGGACGCCCTTATGTCAATTGTTCAAATGCCTCCTTCAATTCCAGTGGCAACAGTAGGTATCAATGGAGCTAAGAACGCTGCGTGGTTAGCACTGAATATTATTGGAAATAAACACTTAGAAATAAGAGAAAAGTTAATCACTTATAGAAAAAAGTTGGCTGAAGATGCAGTTAAGACAAATGAAGAAATAATTGAGAAATACAAATAGGAAAGGAAATAATTTAAATGAGCCAAAAATATAGAGAAGCTGGAGTCGATTTAGAAGCAGGATACGAGAGTGTTAGATTAATCAAATCACATGTTGCTCGTACAAAGGTAAAGGGTGCTGTTGATTCAATCGGTGCCTTTGGTGGTATGTTTGATTTATCACTATTAGGAATGAAGGAACCCGTACTAGTATCTGGCACAGATGGTGTTGGTACAAAGCTTATGTTAGCCTTTGAATGTGATAAGCACGATACTATCGGTATTGATGCAGTTGCGATGTGTGTTAATGATGTTTTAGTACAAGGTGCTATGCCAATCTTCTTCTTAGATTATCTTGCGGTTGGCAAAAATATACCAACTAAGATTGAACAATTAGTTAAGGGTGTAGCTGATGGTTGTGTACAAGCTGAATGTGCTCTAATCGGTGGTGAAACAGCTGAAATGCCTGATATGTATGATGTAAATCATTATGATATTGCCGGTTTCTGTGTTGGTGCAGTTGAAAAGTCTAAATTACTAGATGGTCAAAATATCGCTCCTGGACAAGTATTAGTAGCACTACCTTCAAGTGGCTGTCATTCTAATGGTTTCTCTTTGGTTCGTAAAGTTTTAATCAAAGATGCTAAGCTTGATTTAAATGAATACTATGAAGAATTTGGCAAGACATTAGGTGAAGAGTTATTAACTCCTACTAAAATTTATGTTAAGGCTATTAAGCACTTATTAAATAATAATGTTGATATCAAGGGTATGTCACATATTACTGGTGGCGGTTTTTACGAGAACTTACCAAGAATGTTAAAGAGTGGTCAAGGTGTTAAGATTGACACTACATCTTTCCCAAGACCTAAGATCTTTGATTTGATTGCTGAAAAGGGCGGGATTGAAGAAAAAGAAATGTACAACGTATTTAACATGGGCGTAGGTTTTGTGATGGCACTAGATCCAAGTGATGTTGATACCGTTTTATCTTTATTAAAAGATATTAATGAAGAAGCTTATGTTATTGGTGAAGTTACTGATAAAGAGGGTGTTGAATTAACATGGTAAAAGTTGCCGTATTAGTATCAGGTGGTGGTACTAATTTACAAGCTTTAATTGACGAGTTTAATTTAGGAACTATTAATGGGGAAATTAAACTTGTTATTTCTAATCGTAAGAATGCTTATGGCCTTGTAAGAGCTCAAAAGGCTGGTATCAAGAACATGTGCATCAAGGACCAAGATGAACTTTTAAAGACATTAAAAGAAGAAGGTATTGAACTTGTTGTCTTAGCTGGTTATCTTGCGATTATTAGTGATGAATTAATTAAAGAATATGAAAATCGTATTATTAACATTCATCCATCACTTATCCCATCATTCTGTGGCATGGGCTATTATGGTCTCCACGTCCATGAAGCAGCCTTTAAAAGAGGAGTTAAGGTAAGTGGGGCAACTGTTCATTTTGTAAGCAGTACAGTTGATGGTGGACCAATTATCATTCAAAAGAGTATTGATGTTTCAAATGCCAAGTCCCCAGAAGAGATGCAACAAATCGTCTTAACGGTTGAACATCAAATTTTAAAAGAAGCGGTTAGATTATATTGTGATAATAAATTAGAAGTAGTAGGCGAAAGGGTAAATATTAAATGAGAAGAGCTTTAGTTTCAGTTACTGATAAAACTGGTATTGTTGAATTTTGTAAGGGTCTAGAAGCACTAGACTATGAAATTGTTTCAACTGGTGGTACTTTGAAGAAACTTCAAGAAGAAGGTGTTAAGGCTATCGCAATTGATGATGTAACAGGTTTTCCTGAAATCTTAGATGGTCGTGTTAAGACTTTGCATCCCATGGTTCATGGTGGCTTGTTATTTAGAAGAGACGTGGAAAGCCATGTTAAGACTGTTGAAGAAATGGGTATTACCCCAATTGACTTGGTTTGTGTTAATTTATATGAATTCGAAAAGGCTCTAAAGGCTCATAAACCAATGGAAGATATGATTGAAAATATCGACATTGGTGGTCCTTCTATGATTAGAAGTGCTGCTAAAAACTTTAAGGACGTTTTAATTGTTACTAAGGTTGAAGACTATGACAATGTTTTAGAAGCTATTAAAAATGGTACAGATGACTATGATTTTAGATTAAATCTTGCATATAAGGCCTATACAACAACAGGTGCTTATGATGCGATGATTTCTAGATATTTCGCAAGTGTTTGTCATGATGAATTCCCTGAAACATTAAACTTATCATTTAAGAAAGTTGAACACTTAAGATATGGTGAAAACTCACAACAAGTTGCAAATAAATATAGAGATACATATGTAGAACATACTCTATTAGACTATGAACAACTTCATGGCAAGGAAATCTCATTCAATAATGTCAATGACCTTTATGGTGCTGTTGCCTGTGTTAGAGAATTTGGCGATCAAATTGTAACAGCTGCTATTAAGCATTCAACTCCATGTGGTGTAGCTATTGGTAAGAGTGGCTATGAATCATATATGAAGGCTTATGAGGCTGATCCTCAATCAATCTTTGGTGGTATTGTTGCTTGTAACTATAAGGTTGATAAGGCTACTGCCGAAAAGATGCATTCTATTTTCTTAGAGATTGTGGCAGCACCCGACTACGATGATGATGCCTTGGAAATCTTAAAGGGTAAGAAGAATTTACGTATCTTAAAGCTTAAGAACTTGGATGCTAGAGATGCGAAATATGATATTAAGTACTTAGAGGGTAATGTTCTTGTACAAGAATTAAATACTAAGATGTTTGATGAACTAAAGGTTGTTACTAATGCTCAACCAAATGAACAACAACTATCAGACATGGAATTTGGTATGCGTGTAGTTAAATATGTTAAATCAAATGCCATTTGTATCGTTAAAGATGGTGTGACATTGGCTATCGGTGGTGGTCAAACAAGTAGAGTATGGGCCTTAGAAAATGCTATCCATAATAATCCTGATAAGGACTTTAATGGTGCAGTACTTGCAAGTGATGCTTTCTTCCCATTTGATGATTGTGTACAAGTGGCAGCTGATGCGGGTATTAAAGCAATTATCCAACCAGGTGGTAGTGTAAAAGACCAAGACAGTATTGACTTATGTAATAAATTAAATATCCCTATGGTATTTAGTGGTTATCGTCATTTCAGACATTAATGGGTGAATATATGAGAGTGTTAGTTATTGGAAGCGGTGGTAGAGAAGCCGCTATCACTTATACATTAAATAAATCAAGTAAAGTAGATGAATTATATTGCCTACCAGGTAATCCTGGTATGGGTGAGATTGCTACTTTGATTGATGGAAGCGTTGAAGACTTAGATTTTATCCTAAAGACAGTTGAAGATTTAAAGATTGACTTTACTGTAATTGGGCCTGAAGTTCCACTTTGTATGGGGCTTGCTGACTTGCTTGAAAGCCATGGCCACAAGGTCTTTGGTCCTACTAAAGTAGCTGCTACTTTAGAGGGTTCAAAAGCTTTTTCTAAGGACTTCATGAAACGTCATAATATTCCTACTGCTGAGTATGTAGAGGTGAATGATTATGAAAATGGGCTCGAATCTTTAAAAGATTTTACATACCCACTAGTTATCAAGGCTGATGGTTTGGCTGCTGGTAAGGGTGTTGTGATTTGTGAAGATGAAGAAATGGCTTTAAAGACTTTAAAAGAATTCATGTTGGATGGTGCTTTAAATAATGCAGGCTCTAAACTTGTTATCGAAGAATTCCTAAAGGGTTTTGAATGTTCATTATTATGTTTTACAGATGGTGAAACTATTATTCCTATGCCTACTGTTAAGGATCATAAACAAATCCATGACAACAACAAGGGACCTAATACTGGTGGTATGGGTACGGTTTCTCCAAATCCATTTATGCCTAACTTCGATGATGAAATGTTGGATTCTATCTTAAAACCATTTATTAAGGGTTTAAAAGAAGATGAGATAGATTATCGTGGTGTTATTTTTATTGGTTTAATGATTGATAATAACAAGGCTAAGGTACTTGAATTCAATGTACGCTTTGGTGATCCAGAAACTCAATCAATTATGTTAAGACTCGAAAGTGACTTGTTTGACATCATGTATGCAACAAGTACTAAGAACTTAAAAGATATTAGTGTTAAGTGGAATGATGATACTGTTTGTACCCTAGTGCTAGCAAGTGGTGGTTATCCAGGTTCTTATCCTAAGGGCTTAGAAATTAAGAATTTAGATAAGCTTGATGATGATATTATTGTTTTCCACGCAGGAACTAAGATTGTAGATAATAAGCTAGTGACAAATGGTGGTCGTGTCTTAAATATTTGTGCTAAGGGTAATAACTTACTAGAAGCACGTGCTAAGGTTTATAAGGCAGCTGAAATAATTGATTTTGAAGGTAAGTATTACCGTAAAGATATTGGTTTAAATTAGGGGAGAACTATGAGTAAAGTATTTCGTATTTATGTAAAAAAACGTGAAGAGTTTGCGGTTGAAGCTAAGGGAGTCTTAGAAAACCTTAGAGTCCAACTAAAGCTTGATAATTTAAAAGATCTTAGTATTATCAATCGTTATGATGTTGAGGGTGTTAGCGAAGAAGTATTAAAGACTGGTATTAAAACTATCCTTAGTGAACCAATGGTTGATGATGTTTATATGGAAGAATATCCTAGTGTTGGTACTACTTTTGCGATTGAATTCTTACCTGGTCAATATGATCAAAGAGCAGACGCTTGTGAACAATGTTTCTCCATTCTAACAGGAGCTAATGATGTTAAGGTAAAGTGTGCAAAGTTATTTGATGTAGTTGGTGAAGACTTAGATTTAGATAAAATTCAAAAGTTCTTAATCAATCCAGTTGACCAAAGACTTGCTAGTTTAGATAAGCCACTTAGCTTAAAAGACGGGGAAGTTGATATTCCTTTAGTACCTATCATTTCTGGTTTTATCAATTTCTCTGATGAAGAATTAAGAGAATATATCAAGGTAAATGGCATGGCTATGAACTTTGATGACTTAAAAATTTCTCAAGAATATTTCAAGAGTGAGGAACATCGTGATCCTACAGGAACTGAATTAAAGGTTTTAGATACTTATTGGTCAGACCATTGTCGTCATACTACTTTTGCGACTATTATTGATGATATTGAGATTGAAAATGGTACTTTTAAAGAGATTCTAGAAAAGGATATTGAAAATTATAAGAGTTCTAGACATCTTGTATACGGCGTGGATACTAAGCGTCCTTTGACTTTAATGGACTTGGCTACTATTTCTATGAAAGAACTTAGAAAGACTGGTTACTTAGAGGATTTAGAAGTTTCTAAGGAAATAAACGCATGTAGTGTTGAATTAACAGTTCACACAAGTGATGGTGATGAAAACTGGTTGTTGATGTTTAAGAATGAAACACATAACCATCCAACAGAAATTGAACCATTTGGTGGTGCTGCAACATGTTTAGGTGGTGCTATTAGAGACCCATTATCAGGAAGAGCTTATGTATATCAATCAATGAGAATCACGGGTTCTGGCGATCCTCGTACACCTATTGATAAGACTTTAAAGGGTAAGTTACCTCAAAGAAAGATTACAAGAGAGGCAGCTCATGGATTCTCTTCTTATGGTAACCAAATTGGTTTAACTACTGGTTATGTTCATGAAGTATATGATGAAGGCTATGTAGCTAAAAGAATGGAACTTGGTGCCGTTGTGGCAGCTGCACCAAAGGCTCAAGTTAAGCGTCTAGAACCTCAAAAGGATCAAATCGTCTTATTGATAGGTGGCAGAACTGGTAGAGATGGTATTGGTGGTGCTACTGGTTCGTCTAAGTCTCATGAATTAAAGACAACAACTACTGCTGGTGCTGAGGTTCAAAAGGGTAATCCGGTAGAAGAGAGAAAGATTCAAAGACTATTTAGAAATCCTAAAGTATCTGAAAAGATTGTTAGATGTAACGACTTTGGAGCTGGTGGTGTTTGTGTTGCGGTTGGTGAATTAGCTGATGGCTTAGATATCAATTTAGATGCAGTATTAAAAAAATATGAGGGTTTAACTGGTACTGAACTTGCAATTTCTGAATCACAAGAGAGAATGGCTATTGTCATTAATGAATGCGACATGGAAGAGATTGTTAAGGAATGTCACAATGAAAACTTAGAGGTTGTTAAGGTAGCTACTGTTACTGATGATGATCGTCTAGTTATGCATTATTTAGGTCAAACAGTTGTTGATATTGATAGACATTTCCTAGATAAGAATGGTGCAAGTAGACATCAAAAAATTTATGTAAGTCTACCTGATTTTGATAAAGACGTATTTGAAAATGAAGTAAAGGATAGTTTCAGAGATACATCTTTAAATATTTTAAGTAACTTAAGTGTCTGTTCACAAAAGGGTCTAGTTGAAAGATTTGACTCTTCAATCGGCAATGGCACTGTCTTATCTCCATATGGTGGTAAGACTTTAAGAACTGAGACTGAGGGTATGTGTGCTTTAATTCCAGTACAAGGCAGGGAAACAACAACTTGTTCAATGATGGCTTATGGCTATAATCCAAAGATTTCTAAGTGGTCACCATATCATGGTGCAATATATGCAGTAGTTGAATCACTTGCTAAGATTGTCACAATGGGTGGTAATTATCATACAGTTAGATTCTCTTTCCAAGAATTCTTTGAAAAGTTATTAACAGATCCAAAACGTTGGGGTAAACCATTTAGTGCTTTATTAGGTGCATATCGTGTTCAAAATGCCTTAAAGTTAGCTTCTATTGGTGGTAAGGATTCTATGTCTGGTTCTTTTGAAGACTTAGATGTACCTCCAACTCTTGTTTCTTTTGCGATTACAGGAGCTGATGTTAAGGATGTGATTAGTCCTGAAATAAAGAGCGCTAATCATAAACTATATGAATTTGTACTTCCAAAGGATGAATTTGGTATCTATGATTTTGATAAACTACAAGAAATCTATGATTTCATCATGAAATTAAATGCTGATAAGAAGATCTATAGTGCTTATACTGTTAAGGATGGTGGCATATTAGAAGCTGTTTATAAGATGGCTTTCGGTAATAATGTTGGTGTTAAGTTAAACAAAGATTTATCTTTAAATGATTTAGCACTTAAGAATTATGGCAATATCATAGTTGAAGTTGATGATTTAGCTTACGAGTATGCAAGACTAATTGGTGAAACCGTTGATGAATCTGTTATTACATATTCAAATGAAACAGTAAGCTTAGATGAGGCATATAAGGCTCATACTTCAACATTAGAAGAAATCTTCCCTACATCTAAGAAGGCTTTAACTAATGAAATAAGAGTTGGTAATTTCGATGAAAGAGGAATTATCCATGCATCAAAGGTTTATGATGAGGTGAAGGTTACTATTCCTGTCTTCCCTGGTACTAACTGTGAATATGATTCTAAGCGTGCTTTTGAAAAAGCTGGTGCTAAGGTAGAACTAGTGTTAATTAGAAATAAGACTGCTGAAGATATCAAAAAGTCTATTGATGAATTAGAAAAGGCAATTAGAAGTTCACAAATCGTAATGTTGCCAGGTGGTTTTAGTGCCGGTGATGAGCCAGAGGGTTCTGGTAAGTTTATCGCTACTGTATTAAGAAATGCAAAATTAAAGGCCGCTATTGATGATTTATTAGATAATCGTGAAGGTTTGATGATTGGTATCTGTAATGGTTTCCAAGCTTTAATTAAGTTAGGTCTATTGCCTGATGGTCATATCAAAGAGATGAGTGAAGATGATGCAACGTTGACATTTAATACGATTGGACGTCACTTATCGCAAATGGTGGATACTAGAATCGCTAGTGTTAAGTCTCCTTGGATGACTAATGTGAGTGTTGGTGATATTCATACAATTCCTATTTCTCATGGTGAGGGTCGTTTTGTGGCTCCTAAGCATGTCTTGGATGAACTTTTCGATAATGGTCAAGTAATTACCCAATATGTTGATCCAAGTGGTAATGTGACTATGGAATCTCCATATAATCCAAATGGTTCTATGATGGCTATTGAGGGTATCGTATCTAGAGATGGTAGAGTATTGGGTAAGATGGGCCATAGTGAAAGACAGGGCAATAATCGTTTCAAGAATATTTATGGTGAGATGGATCAAAAGATTTTTGAAGCAGGTGTTAAATATTTCAAATAATATATAATGATTAAAGGGCATAGTTGCCCTTTAACTTTTGGAGGAAACATGCAAAAAGCAATTATAACTGTAGTTGGTAAGGATAAGGTTGGCATTATTGCCAGTGTTTGTAACTTATTAGCGAAGGAAGATATCAATATTATGGATATTTCTCAAACTATCACAAATGATTTTTTTAATATGATGATGATTGTGAATATCGATAATATGAAGGATGAATTTAGTGTTGTCTTAGAAAAATTAAATGAAATAGGTAAGGAATTAGCACTAGATATCAAGATGCAACATGAAGATTTCTTTGATGCGATGCATCGTATTTAGGTGAAAACATGCTGAATATATTAGAAGTAAATGAAACTAATAAGATGATCTCGGAGGAGAATTTTGATGTAAGAACAATTACTATCGGTATTTCTTTAATCGATTGTATCGATTCAAATGTCGATATCTTATGTCAAAATATCTATAACAAGATTACAAGTGTTGCGAAAGATTTAGTAAAGACTGCCAATAATATTGAAAATAAATTCGGAGTTCCAATTGTAAATAAAAGAGTATCGGTTACACCTATTTCTCTAATTGGGGCAAGTAGCGTTAAGACTATTGATGATTATGTAAAGATTGCCAAAACGTTAGATGAGGCAGCTAAGACCTTGGGTATTAACTTTATTGGTGGTTTTAGTGCCATTGTTAATAAGGGCATGACCAAATCTGATGAGTTGTTAATAAGATCTATTCCTAGTGCCTTAAGTCAAACTGAGCGAGTTTGTTCAAGTGTTAATGTCGGTTCTACTAAAACCGGTATCAATATGGATGCGGTAAGACTTGTTGGTGAAATCATCAAGGAAGCAGCAGAACTTACAAAAGATAATGATTCTTTAGCTTGTGCTAAGTTTGTGGTATTTACAAATGCCCCTGATGATAATCCATTTATGGCTGGTGCCTTCCATGGGGTAAGTGAGGCTGATGCGATTATTAATGTTGGTGTCAGTGGTCCTGGTGTTGTAAGAAATGCCATTAAGGAAACAAAGGGTGAAAGCTTTGAAGTTTTGTGTGAAACTATCAAGAAGACAGCATTCAAGATTACTCGTGTTGGTCAATTAGTGGCTCATGAAGCTTCTAAGGCCTTAAATATTCCGTTTGGGATTATTGACTTGTCTTTAGCTCCAACTCCTGCTATTGGTGATAGTATTGCCAATTGTTTAGAAGAAATGGGCTTAGAAAGAGTTGGTGCTCCAGGTACTACGGCAGCTCTTGCAATCTTAAATGACCAAGTTAAAAAAGGTGGTGTTATGGCTTCATCTTATGTTGGCGGTTTAAGTGGTGCTTTTATACCAGTAAGCGAAGATGAGGGTATGATTCAAGCTGTTGAGCTTGGTTCTTTAAGCTTAGAAAAATTAGAAGCTATGACATGTGTTTGTTCAGTAGGGCTTGATATGATTGCCATTCCTGGCAAGACTAGTGCTTCTACCATTTCTGGCATCATAGCTGATGAAATGGCTATCGGCATGATTAATCAAAAGACAACAGCTGTAAGAATTATTCCTGTTGTTGGAAAGGATGTTGGTGATACAGTTGAATTTGGTGGCCTTTTAGGTTATGCGCCTATTATGAAGGTCAATGAATTTGATTGTAGTGGCTTTGTAAGTAGAAAGGGTAGAATACCTGCTCCTATTCATAGTTTTAAGAATTAAATAGAAAGTGTATAATAACGTCATGAATTTACCAAATAAATTAACTGTAATTAGAATCATTTTAGTTCCACTATTGGTTCTTATCTGGCTATTTCCATATTCTGCATTTGGAATTGAATTCCCTGTGTATGAAGTTGGAACTGTTTCTTTGTCTTTGTTGAATATCATTGTTTTAGCGATATTCTGCATTGCAAGTTTTACCGATTATCTAGATGGTCATTTGGCTAGAAGTAGAAATCTTGTTACTACTTTTGGCAAGTTCTGTGATCCTATCGCTGATAAGTTGTTGGTGAATGCTACTCTTATTATCTTTGTATCTAAGGGTGCTGTTCCAGTAGTTCCTATTATCTTGATGTTTTTAAGAGATACTATTGTTGATGGATGTCGTATGATTGCTTCTACTAATGGTGTGGTTATTGCGGCTGGTAAGATGGGAAAATTAAAGACTGTTCTTCAAATGTTTGCGATTATCTTTACTCTATTGAATAATCTACCATTTGAACTTGTTTCTATTCCTGTTTCTACAATCTTAATTTGGTGTGCAGCTTTTGTGTCTGTATTAAGCGGATACTCGTATTTTGCCCAAGTTAAGGAATATATTTTCAAAACAATGTAGGAATTTTTGATTTTGTCGTCAATTATATAACAGGAGGATGAAAAATATGCCAAAAGAAGTAAATGTTGATGAAAAGAAGGATCAACTATTAAATGAAGCTTTAAAGCAGATTGAGAAACAATATGGTAAGGGCTCGATTATGAAACTTGGAGATCGAGGCAATGTTGATATTGATGTCATTTCTACAGGCTCATTAGCGATTGATAATTGTTTAGGTGTTGGAGGTTTACCAAGAGGAAGAATTATCGAAATCTATGGACCTGAGTCAAGTGGTAAGACAACTTTAGCTTTACAAGCTATTGCCTCTTGTCAAAAAGATGGCGGTAGGGCTGCGTTTATTGATGCAGAACATGCGATTGATCCAAAGTATGCTAAGGCACTAGGTGTTGATATTGATGAATTGATTTTGTCACAACCTGATTCTGGTGAACAAGCTCTAGAAATTACTGAAGTATTGATTAAATCTGGCGCTATTGATTTGATTGTTATTGACTCAGTTGCGGCTTTAGTACCACAAGCTGAATTAGATGGTGAAATGGGCGATGCCAATGTTGGCTTACATGCTCGTTTGATGTCTAAGGCTATGCGTAAATTAGCTGGTGCTATGAATGCCAATAATTGTACAACTATTTTTATTAATCAATTAAGAGAAAAAGTAGGTGTCATGTTTGGTAATCCTGAAACTACAACAGGTGGTCGTGCTTTGAAGTTCTATTCAACTATTAGAGTTGAGGTAAGAAAGTCGGAGGCAATCAAAAATGGTAGTGATGTTGTTGGAAATAAGGTGAATATTAAAGTTTCCAAAAACAAGGTGGCACCACCATTTAAGACATGTCAGGTTGAAATCTATTATGGTGAGGGTATTTCTCATGTATCTGAAATCATTTCGTTGGGTGTTGAATTAGGAATTATCGAAAAGGCTGGTTCTTGGTTCTCATATAATGGTGAAAAGATTGGCCAGGGTCAAGAAGCTGTTAGAGCTTTCCTTAAGGCTAATCCTGATAAGGATGAGGAAATCACTAATAGAGTTAAGGAAAAATTATTTAAGAAAGAGGAAAGAGACTAGTTCTCTTTCTTTTTGATATAATTTAAGAATGAGAGTTGGAATTTTTACAGATACATATTTACCTGATATAAATGGGGTTGTTTCTTCTGTTGAGCTATTAAGAAAACAGTTAGAAAAAAATGGTCATGATGCTTATGTCATTTGTACTTATAAGGGGATCAATAAAGTAAAGATAGAGGGGAAAATTATTAGATTACCTGGTGTTGAGATTAAAAAACTATATGGTTATGCCATTACTTCACCAGTTCATTTCTTATTTATTGAAGAATTAAAGAAATTAAAATTAGATATTATTCACGCAGAGACTGAGTTTGGGGTTGGTATTTTTGCCAATATTGTAGCTTCTACTTTAAATCTTCCTTTAGTTAGAACATACCATACAACTTATGAAGATTATACTCATTATGTTAACTTCATTAATTCAAGAAGACTAGATAAGGGTTTAAAGAAGCTTGTTGTGGGCTGGTCTAAATTATATTGTGATAACTGTGTTAAATTAATTACACCTTCTAAAAAGACTATGGATATGCTTACATCATATGGAGTTAAGACGCCTATTGATATTGTACCAACAGGTGTTGAGCTTGATCGATTTAAGGATGATAATACTGATTTTGATGAAGTATATAGAATCCAATCAATGGTTAATCTTAATGAAGATGAGAAACTGTTGGTTTTTGTTGGTCGAATTGCAAAAGAAAAATCAATTGATGAAATTATTAAAGCTTTCAGTTTGGTTAAAGAAAATAATCTAAAAGTTAAATTGATGATAGTTGGTGGGGGCCCAT
>CAKUTY010000009.1 GCA_934692455.1 uncultured Erysipelotrichaceae bacterium | reverse complement strand
GTTTTGTTCATTCTTAGGCTTTATTGTAGGCAGTGGCCAATATACTATAAGCATTGTTGTTTACTTATTATTCTTATGTATTCTTACTTGGTTCTCTACTATTGAAGTCTATTTAAACAATCGTTCTAACCACTTTGAAATTCATCTAGAACTAAAAAACAGTAACTATCTTAGAGACTTTGTTACTGTTAGTAGAAAATTAGGACTTAGAATTGATGATATAGAAGCCAATCAAGCTTATGTTGGCTCGGGCTTAAGTGTTTATACTATTACATTTACCATATTCTCAGAAACCCTACAAAGATATAAGTCTCATAAAGAAATAATTGAAGCCCTTAGTTCTCTAGATTATATCTATCATATTGAAGAATTAAGATAGTAAGATGCGTAAGGCATCTTTTAACTTTTCCAAATAGTTAAACTCTTACCGTCATCAGCTACCCAACCACCACTTTTTAGTTCATACCAAGTGTAGCCGTCATTCTTCTTTACATTACCACTTGCTTCATAAGATTCATAATATCCCAAAAATCCTATGTTTCTCGCATTATTTGAAGGAGCCTCTCTAATAATAAGACCTTCAACTTCAGATGTTAATCTAGCCTTCCCTTCTTCTGCTTCATATAAGGTACCAACAAACCATATTTCATTTGTATCCTTGTTTTTAATTAGGAACAAGAACGGATCATCAAATCTCAAGTCAATATATTTAACAGGGACACTATTTAGATAATCATAATGTTCTCCAGCACCATAACCACCTAGTTCAGTTATAGCAGCAGCCTTAATACCATCATTTGATAATTCTATAGTTGACTTATGTTTAGTATCTACCGTAATCGATTCTTCACCCACCATCTTAGAGAAATCAGCCTTATTAACATCAAAAATATCAGTAATACCTAGTTTCTTTAAATCTTCATTTAAATCTAAATCACAATCAAACTTAAAGGTTGGGAAGAAACCCTTTACCTCTGTAATATATCCTTCTTCAAAATCTTCATAGTTAGGTGCTTTTACTTTACTTATTAGATTATTAACCTCATCAAGTGATAACTTACTAATATAATTATTTAAAGTTTCTTTCTTTGGCAAGATACTTACAAATTGGA
Organism: uncultured Erysipelotrichaceae bacterium; assembly: GCA_934692455.1. Taxonomy (GTDB): domain Bacteria; phylum Bacillota_I; class Bacilli_A; order Erysipelotrichales; family Erysipelotrichaceae; genus Colivicinus. Next base: position 21,276 of record CAKUTY010000009.1, on the reverse strand, counting down.
ACTGAGTACCATCATAATCCTTCAAATCTTTCGCAAAAACCTTAATTGAATCATCTACATAATAGTAATAGTCAGTTGAACTTTCAAAGAATTGATAATTTTGATCTAGTTCATCGATATACTGATCTAAATAATTATAGACAATAGTATCGATATCATCACTGCCATAATAGTAAGACATATCAATATAAATATCTTCATCTTACAAACGTTTATAATATAAATCATTTCCAACCGTATTTCTAATATTTAATTCACCTAGATCATTTAAAATGTCATACTTATTCGCAACTGTAGTAAACTCAGTACCCTTTACAATCTTCCCATTAAAGGCCATCGGCGTATAAATTCCATCAGCATATTGATTTATATGTTTGCCATAGAAAATATGATCACCATAGTAATAGAAATGATTCTGTATCTTATTTACCCAGTCCATATCGATTGCCAAAGCGTTTAATATTAAAAACTTTAAATTAGAATCAAAAGAATCGATATAATTATCAATCATCCCAAATGTCTTCTTATCAATCCAATTATTAATATTAGTAGGATCACTAAACGATTCTTTAATTACCCCTATTCGATATTTATCACCTAATACTTCTTCAAATTCAGGATTAACCTCTATATCATCTTTTATAGCTACTAAATTAGCTAAAGATAAATGTTTACTATTAGTATAAGTCTTAGGCACATATCCATCTAATACATTATCAATTTGGGTTTTGGTGTCACCATTTGCCCCTTCACTTAAGATAGCTAAACAATATTTAATCGATAATGGTGAATAGATTAAATTAGTTTCCTTGTTTTCTAACTTAAGAAAAGCCAAATCAAAATCCTTAACCTTATTATCCACAACTATTGGTTCATTATCGATAGTATCATCGGTGTTTGTGTTGCATCCGGTTACCATAAACAAAGTTAATAATATAATTAAAAGTTTCTTCATATAGTACCCTCCTTACATGAATTATATCGACACTACTCAATAAAAAAATCATACCTAAGTATGACTTTTACTTCCTCTTAATATCAACCCTTTTAACATTAATATTGTGCTTGTCATCAATATCAATAATCATATATGAAGGCGGTGTACCATCCCTATTTAAGCGACATGAGCCAGGATTTAGAAATCTAGCACCCTCATAGCTATAATCAGAAAACATGTGAGTATGGCCATATAATAAGACATCACAGTTATTTTGTACGGCCACCTCATATAAACCATAGAAGTCACTACGTAAATAACGGTGACCATGAGTTAAAAAGAAGCGGTGACCACCTACTTCAAATATCTTAAATACGGGTAAATTCAAATAATCATTATTACCTCTAACTGACACAAAAGGATAAATATCCTTCTCTTCATTGGCCTCGGAATCACCTAGGTGCCAATAATAATCAGCATCAGGATTATCAGCTAAAATCTTATCTAAGACATCAAAATTATAATGATTATCACTACAAACAACTATTTTCATTTTGTGAGTTCCCTTAATAAACCATCATAATGATGATACGCATACTCTTCATATGCCCAATCCATATCGATATGCTTATCTAATAATCTTTCAACCACATCAACAATTTCATAATCATTTAAGAAATAGAAATGTTGAGCTGCCTTATTATAATAATCGATATGATAAGCTAAAAAACCCGGATATGTACAATATCTTATAAAATAAACTGGATCAATTGAATAATCAATAATATATTTGATTTCTCTTTCATCCAAATATTTCTTTATTAATGCCCTCTCTTCACTTGTGCCATATGGATATCGAGATAAAGAATCATAATTACGGTTCATAAACAAATATGAACCAATAGTTAAACATATAACACAAATTACTAATGTCGCTCTTTTAAACTGCATAAAAACATTATAAACCAAAACTACTTAAGTAACCAGTCAGCACCCTTGATAACTTCAACTTTACTAAGCCTTTCAAAACCTGTCTGTTTACAAGCTTCAAAAGCACAGATTGCGACACAATTTGATAAATTCAAACTTCTCGCATCAGCCTTCATAGGAAGTCTATAAGTTGAATCTAAGTGATCCTTTAGGATTTCCTTAGGAATACCAGTAGATTCTTTACCAAACATGATATAAATATCACCTTCAGTATCAAACTTACAATGATCAAAAGTATCTAGACCATATCTAGATAAATAAACAAATTGTCCCTTATAATTATTACTTAAAAAGTCTTCATAAGAATCATAGAAAGAAATATCACAATCCTTTACATAATCCATTTCAGCTCTTTTTAAATACTTATCATCAAAAGAAAATGTAATAGGACCAATGATATGTAACTTCATATCAAAGCACATACAAGTTCTTACGATATTGCCTGTATTAGCAGGCTTTTCTGGTTGGTATAAGACAATATTAATCATTTAAAAACTTCCTCAATACAAAATATAAACCTACTAACATCATAGTAGTTGATACAACAATTAAAACACACAAATCAAAGAAGAATCTCTCTGGCAACATCATCACTAGGACATCGTATCTTGGATCTAGTATATATAGATCATTAAACGGAAAGAATAGATGATGGAAAGCTAACCAAAAGCCTTCAAAGTCCATTAAACAAAACAACAATATAAAGGCCATTATAAAGCCAACAAGTGATAATGAAAACTTATAGCCAATAAATAGACTCTTAGTTTTTCCAATATAGATAAAAGATAATATAAAAATCACAAAAGAAATTTTTCTAAACACAATAGCATCTTCATATAAATTCTTGACATCAATCATATGAGTCTTTTCTCGATCATTGAAGACTTCTCTTGTCATGCCATTTATCTTACATTCTATGTCTAATGAATCATTTTTCCCTTTGATATACCCAAGTAAAATATCTGTAGTCTTATTTAAATCATCTTCACTTATACCTATATATTCAGCCACACCTAACTTTTTATATTCATCTTTATAAAAAGACTTATTAAATGACCAATAGTTAATACAACTTAAAAAGGTAAAAATAATCAAAGATAATGTACAAATAATACTTAGATACTTATTTTTCAAGTGATTCGACCAGCTTTCTTAAAGCTAGAGCACGATGTGAATTATACTTCTTAAATTCTTCACCTAAATCAGCCATTGTAAGTTCTTGTCCATTCATCACAAAAACTGGATCATAACCAAAGCCCTTAGTGCCTGATGGTGCATCCGCAATCTTACCTTCTAGTACTCCTTCATGATATGAAACATTACCAAGCTCATCAATATAAGTAATACCACAAACGAATTGTGCTCCCCTATTATCTGATCCTTTTAAATCATCAGTAATCTTTTTATTCTTCTCTTCATATGATAATTCAGGCATCCATCTAGCTGAATAAATACCAGGAGCCCCATCATAATAATCGATACAGATACCACTATCATCCGCAATAGTTGGTAAATTAAATAAGTCATGATAATACTTAGCCTTGATATAAGAGTTATCTTTGAAAGTCTTGCCATCTTCTACAGGCTCATCACAACTAGGATCTAATTGTTTTGGTGAAACAATTTCTACTTCTACATTTAAGGAATTCAATATATCCTTAACTTCGCTAATCTTATGAAGATTACCGGTTGCCATTAAAATCTTTTTCATAAGATATATTGTACAATAAATATATGAAACATGTTTTTGTGATAAATAAAATATCTGGAAAAGGATCAGCTTTTAAGGCTATACCATTAATTGAAAAGGTATGTAAGGAAAAGAAACTAGACTATATGATTGAAGTAACCCTGTACCCAAATCATACAAAGGAAATCATTGAAAAGTATATTAATGATAAAGATATCATCATTTATTCAGTTGGAGGAGATGGAACTTTTTTAGAAACAGTTAATTCTATTAATCCTGAAATACCAGTTGGCCTAATACCTTGTGGTTCTGGTAATGACTTTTATCGTTATTTTGGTGGTGTTAATAAGAACATCGAGAATAATATTAGAAACACGATTGAAGCAGAATCTAGATATATCGATATTGGTCAAACTGATGTCATGAAGTATGCCAATACTACTTCTCTTGGTATTGATGCTAAGATTAATTTCGATGCCTCAAAGATGATAAGAAAGTCTTTTATTACTAAGGGACCTGCCTATGTCTTAAGTATTATTTCTAACGTTATTATCTTAAAATCATTAAAAGTAAAAATGAGAGTTGATGGTGTTAATAGAGATGGTGAATATTATATCATTTGTCTTATGAATGGCTCTTATTATGGTAATGGTGCCTGTGCAGCTCCTTTAGCTCAAATTGATGATGGCTACTTTGACTTAATCTTATTTAAGAAAGCAAGTCGTATTAAGACTTATAAGACACTAGTTAAGTATCTTAAGGGTAAGGCCACAATAAAGGATGGTATTGAAACCATCCATTGTAAAGAGCTTATTGTTGATTCAAATGAAGACATGATATGTCAATCAGATGGAGAGAACTATATCACTAAGCATCTTGATGTGAAGATGCTACATAATTATTTAAAACTCAAGGTTTCTAAATAACAAACTTCTCAATAATCTTTTCTACTAAAGGATTTCTAACGACATCAGACTTAGAGAATGTCACAAAGGAAATCCTTTTTATATCCCTTAGTAATCTATCCGCATAAACAAGGCCACTCTTGTTTCTATCAATCTTTAAGTCAATTTGGCTTACATCACCATTGACAATCATCTTAGAATTAAAACCAAGTCGCGTTAGAAACATCAACATTTGACTACCCGTGGTATTTTGAGCCTCATCCAAGATGATATAAGCATCATTCAAAGTTCTACCACGCATATAAGCTAAAGGTATAACCTCAATCAATTCCTTTTCCATCATACGTTCTACTTGTTCCTGACCTAAAAAATCATATAAAGAATCATATAGAGGCATTAAATAAGGATCAATCTTTTCTCTTAAATCACCAGGCAAGAAACCTAATGATTCACCAGCTTCTACAGCAGGACGAGTTAAGATAATCTTTTTTACATCTCCCCTTTTATAAGCCATACAAGCAAGTGCTACAGCCAAATAAGTCTTACCAGTACCTGCAGGACCTATTGAAAAGATTAAGTCATTAGACTCTACAGCCTTGGCCATTAGATATTGATTATAAGTCTTATACTTAATAGGCTTGCCACTATTTGTATACATGATTATCTTATTTTGCCAAGAAATATCATTGTTACTTAAAAGATTATTGTGAGTTTGTCTTATGATATTCTCATCAATCAAACAATCCTCTTTGATATAAGAGATAATCACTTCAATAAAATCAGACACCTTATTAAAAGTATCATGATCACATGATACCAATAAGCGATAGCCTCTTAAAATAATATCTATATCAAATAAAGAAGCTATTAATTTAATATTTGAATCATTTACACCAGCTAAATCTTGTAGTTGTTTATTATCAAGATCATTTAATAATATTTCGTTATATTGCATACATCTATGATATTTAAGTCTAATTAAAATGTAAATAAACTTAATCAGTTCTTACTTCAAGTATTCCATCAGCCTTAACTTTAATAATAGAATTCTCATTTGATTTATTGTCCATCTTTAGAATACGATAAGTATTATTATTAATTGTTACTTCATAACATATTGGATAGAACCAAAGATTAACTTCTTTAGTTATTTCATCGTCAACAACAATCTCAAGTTCTTCATTTATTGGAATACACTTAGAAATAATCTTAGATATATCATTTTTAATCTTATTACTTCTAATATGATTATTTTCTTTAGAACTTATTTTAATAGGTTCTAATAATACTTCTTTGATTTCTATGTTAATATTCTTTGAAGATTCTTTAATATCATAGGTGCTTTTATCCTTAAGTTTAAGACTATTAGGGTCTATCTTAGAACCACTTCTATAGTACTTATAGTTTTCATTAAACTCATAAGTACTTAAATCTATCTTATTCAAAGAATCTATTTTTAATCCTTCATCACTCTTGTTACAAGAAGTCATAACAAACATTAATAACATAGTTAATATAATATTAATTACCTTTTTCATACTGTAATGATATTACTTATTCTCCAATAAATAAAAGTTCTCTAGAACCCTAGAGAACTTTTATTTATTTCTAACTTCAATTAACCCATCAGATACCATGTATGTAAATTCGATATTATCAGTCATATTAGCCGGCTTTAATATACGATATACATTATCATTGTAGGTTATCTCGTAACAAATTGGATAGAACCATAAGCTAACAGCACTACCATTAACAAACAAACTACTATCAACGATTATGTTTTGTTCAATTTTTAATTCATAGTTAATAGGAATATACTTAGAAATTATTTTCTTAACACTAGGATCAATCAAGTTAACACCAACATAGCCTAAATTATCAACCGGTAAGTTAGATACTCCATCACCACCATAATCAGCTGTTACTTTTATTGGTTCAAGTAGCACTTCATTAATATCTACATAGACATCTTTATCAACGGCATAAACTAACGGTTCAGCCAATTTAATATCATCTGGCTTAACTTCAATTCCATCTCTAAAATATCTATTCTTTGTGCCAAATTCATAAGTACCTAAATCAAGTTTTTCTAAAGAATTGACATTGATAATTGTTTGATCATCATTTTTAATATTATCAATACTTTCTTGACCTAAGAAAGTAGGACCATCAGCTCTTTGTTTATAGTTATATACCTCGCCATCGCAAACAACATTAATAGAATCTTCATTAAAAAATATATACAAATCCATTCCATCAATATCTGCTATATATAAATTAGGTTCAGCCAACTGTTTGATAGTACCCAATTTCATTGGTTCGTTTTGACGATACAAGTAAATCTTAGTATTATCCATAATAGTAATATATTCTTCATGAGTAAGATCTACTACATCTTTACCATCAATACCGCCACCACCATATGTCTTGTTGATATCAATTTTTGGATCAGTATCTTTATTATTAGTGAGATAGATATTACCAGCTAAAGACAATACTAATAAAACACCAAGAATAATCGTAATTAATTTAGACTTATCTTTCATAACATTTCCCTCCTTCTAAAGATATATGAAATGATCTATCAGATACAGAGGTCACCGTTTTTGTACCTTGCAATATTATTAACCATATAATTGATATCCCTTCTTGTTACTTATTATACTAAATTAAACTAATAAAATTATTACATTAACTACAAGCAAAGGACTACTTACAGGTTGCCTCTTCCTATTTACAATCAAAATGTATAGACAACATATAGTTGCCTAGATATTCAGTTGTAATATTAGTCGATTCTGATAAATATAAGCAGCTATCTATAAAAGTTGTTATCATGATTGATTTTAAAATTAATCAAGGCTGTCCTTTATAAAGGATTTATATTATAGATAGCTAAATTATTATTGTTGTTTAATCCAGCATTATGTAAATCATTTTTAATTAACGATGATTTTTTATCGCTACTATCAATTTTTACAACATTTCGGTATCTCTTTTACAGGACTAATCATTATTAAAATCCTAAACTTATAATTAAAATTAATCTATTCTTCAAAATCATTTTGTTACCAATTCAAATACTCCATCCGTAAAACCAGTCGATAAAGTATTAGGGAATGTTGCTACTACTTGAGTCATATTGTAATCATTATCATAATATTTAACAACCGCTCTAGTTAAATAAGGTGAGAAATAAACGGCACCAACTTTTCCTTGAGGAACAGGGAAAGAAACAGAAAATTGTCTTGTCGAAGAACTACTCCAAGCTACCGTAACATTAACTTCAACCTTAATCTTTTTAAATATTTTAGATTGTACTGATGCACCTAATGAACCTGAAATAGAAAAACTTGTTGTAACTGAATCCCCATAGCTTAAGCTACAAGGCCCTTTTGAATCAGGGGTAACCTTTTGTCTTGGACCAGTAATAGAACTAGATGATTGAATATAAACTGTATCAGGAGCAATTGGACCTCTAAATTGTTTATTATTGCGTGACAATGAATTTTGTGCACGAGTATTTAAATCGTTGATTTTAATAGGATTTCCAAACACATCAAAATATCTATGTTCAGTGCCATCATCATCAACCAAAACGTACTCATCTACTGTATCTTCTAAATTAGAATTTGCAGAAACAGAAACTGACAATATAACTAAAAATAACGATAATATCTAAATTCTTCTTCATAATTTTCTCCATTAAGGCGCCCTTTGGTCGCCTTCACAAATACATCATCAAAATGTTTCTTCACCAATCGTACTTCCTTGTTTAATATAATAAAGAAGGAGGAGTTGATATACTACAGAGCACGTAGAGGCGAGTAGGCAATTTGGTTGTCTAACTAAATTTCCTGAATAATTATAAGTAGCCGTCATCTATACAAGCACAAATAAGTAGGACTTAGAGCCTGGACACTTAGCATTGATTTAATCAATTTGACTAAAATATAGCTAGATGACAGTCAATGTCACTCCTCCTTTTCTTTGAAGGAGGTTTTATTTTGTGAAAGTAATTCGACCAATTTGTTGTGGTATGGATGTTCATAAAAATATCATCGTAGCCACAATAGCTAAAACAAACGATTCAGGAATTGCCGAATATTTTCAAAGACAGTTCAATTCTCAAAACTATAGCCTTTACGAATTAAAAGCTTGGTTAAAAGAATATGAATGTTTCGAAGTAGCTATGGAATCAACTGGCAAGTATTGGATTCCAATTTTTAATGTACTTGAGGATGAATTCAATGTATATGTTATTCACCCCAAATACACAAAAGCCATAAAAGGCAAGAAAACCGACAAGAAAGATTCTAAATGGATTGCTGACTTATTTAGACATGATCTTGTCAAGTTTTCTTTTATTCCACCTAAAGAGATTAGACAATTAAGAGAACTCTCTAGATATAGAATCAAATTAGTAGGAATGGGTTCTTCTGAATCGTTAAGATACCAAAATTCATTAACTGTATCTAATATTGGCCTAGCTTCTGTGTTGAGCGATTCAACAGGCAAATCAGCAAGAAATGTAATGGCCCTTAGCTTTAAATAGTGAAACAATTACAGAAAAAGAGATTAAGGCTTTACTTAAAGCTAGTGCTAAAAAGAAAACACAAGAAGTATTAAAGTCACTAGAGGGACGTCAAGTTGAAAATGATCAAAGACTCAAAATGAGTATAGCTTCTGGTCATATGAACGAACTTGACAAACACATCGAAGAAATAGAAATAGAAATAGCTAAACGTTGCATTCCTTATTCAAGTTATATTGAATGTATGATTCAAATACCTAGTATTTCTTATATGGCTTCAATGGCAATTATCGCTGAAATAGGAGAGACACAGGACAATTTGAGTCTGATAAACAGTTAACTTGTTGGGCAGGTTTATCACCAGCAAACAACGAATCAGCTAATAAGAAGAAATCGGTAAAATTTTCTAAAGCTGGTTCTTATATCAAACCCTTACTTGTGCAATGCGCTTTAGCTGCAATCAAATCTAATTCTAAACCATACTACAGAATTAAATACGAGCGTATCAAGAAACGCAGAGGTCACAAGAAAGCCATAATCGCTATAGCTCGGATGATGTTAGTAGCTATATATCACATCCTATTAACAGGAGAGACTTTTAATCCTTCTGATATAGAAGAAATTCACAATCCTAAAACTTCAAAGAACAAAACTCTAACAGTAGAGTCAGCCTTAACTTTCCTTAAGGAACAAGGCTTAGATATATCTTCAATTAATCTAGTTACACAATAGATTAAAGATATATGAATAAATCTTACAGGGGCTGTTACGAAATGACTAAACTGGTACCCTTGTCAAGGACTAGTTTAGATTCCTGGAGCGCTTTTTATGTTTTTAATCCTATTTTAAACAAAAGAAAGGACTATTAGAAATTAGTCATTTCGTAACAGCCCCTTTTATAAAGCCATAAAACCACAATTGTGTTATAACCAAATCACTCAGTTGTTATAGAGGGAACCACTGTCTAAGTTAAATTCTTTTTTTAGTCACAGATTCTTTTTAATTATTATGTGCTTTTCTTCTAGTAAATGCTTTCTTATAGTTGGTCTAATTTTATAATGAATTAATAATGTTGAAACAATTAAAAGAATAGAGCAAAAGGAAAAAAGAAAAAGAGGAGATATAATGGAGTAATCTTTTAAGATAAAAGCAAACAATAGTATTAAAACATTGATAACAACGATAAGAATAAAATGCAAATTCCAAAAAAACCAATTTTTGTTCTTTACAAAATCAATTGTATAGTTTACGTTTAGAAAATTAAATGTTTTCTTTACTGGTGGTAAACTAATGGCAATATCATATAAATTATCATTATTAAAAGCCATAATATCTACACGCAGGTGGGTTGCTAGGATCATTTTTAACGCCAGAAAAAACCTTTTGTTCTTCATATGAATCTGCAATTAATTTTTTTGGGCTTACAGAAATATCATAAACGGTTTGTCTTGTATATTTTTTGTATTGTGGGCATCCAACAGCTTCTTGATAGGTAATTGATACTTCTATTTTTTTTGGGAAAAACGCTACTGATATGTTCGTCAAGCTATTTATGATACCTACCCAAACAGGCAACCCGTAAAATACACCTATCCATCCTATTACTTCACTTACCAGTGTATATCCTTTCGAAACGCTAGATGAATCAAACGTTGTTTTTCTATAAAGAGTAGGCCCCCAAGTTGGTTCGACAGCCATTGTATTGATACTAGATTCAGTTTCATAATCTGATAATATAACTGTATCTACTTCTCTTGTAATCTTAGTTCCATCTTTATATTCAGTTACAAACTTATTATTTTCCTCATATATTTTATATATTTTCTCATCACCATTTATTAACATTTCTTTTCTGTTTAAAGTATCATTCCAGATAAGTGTATATGTAATTCCATTATAAGAGGTAGAACCTAAAATCGTGAGTTCGTCGCCTTTTGCGTTTACAGGCATTGAAACTATTAACATTGATAATGTAAATACTATCTTTAATATTTTTTTCATATGTTCTCCTTATTCTCTACGAGCCTCGTCGAAAAGTCATAATAGCTGATTAAGACAAGGCTTTATTAATTAGCTATATTTTTATTTACCCCCAATTTTTACTTGTCAATACTTGATAAAATATGAAAATCGGGATCGCTGCACTCGCTTCGTTTGGTAAGTCATGCGAGGTGGCGATATGTTAAAAGATTTTTCATCGATTTGGGATCACAGAGAATTTATAAGCTCGCACAAATCGAATCTATCTGAATCAGAACGTAAACGTTTAGATTCAAAGTTGTTTAAGAGTGCTATACATAAACTTAAAAAGTTATATGTAAGGACTGTTAGAAATTAGTCATTTCGTAACAGGCCCATTTTTCTCGTTACAAATCAGGTGTTATATTTTCACACTTCATCTCTTGGCTTGGGATGATCGGGATTAAACCAGTGTGAATATGAATTAAATCTTATAAATAAATACACGCCTATTAAAACTATTATAATTGAAAGGAATATTTGTTCTAGTACATTCATATAATTGTCTAGATTAATATCATATAAAAATATTTTTAATAGCCCAACAGGCACGGTTAATAATAGCAAATATGTCAGCTTGTTTTTAACTATTATCCAATGTTTAGAATTTTTTTTCATATATTAAGTTACTCCTATTCAAATATAGCTAATCACTTAATTGTAAAAGTTGCTCTACTATACCAATTGCCTCCACCAACTAAGCAAGAATATGGATCATCCACTCTTGACGAATAGTTTATGCTATATGTAATGCCTTGTCCTACAACAGAGTGGAAGGAACGTTGAATTTCTACCGTCCACAGCGAAGGCACATAAGATAACTGCGATGACAAATTAACACTCAATATTTCGTTCGAAGTAGCATCGTATGAATATTCACCTGTAATTTTAACTTGAGCGCTAGACACGCAACTTCCACCTGGATCTTGAATTCTAATGCTATAAGTCTTATCTACCCATTCTGTAATTATGGCTCCCGTAGTTTCTGTATAATCCGAATTATCAGACAATAAAATTACTTCTCCTTCTTTTGGAATAGGAAAATTAGAAAGGCTACAAGATGTTAGTTTTTCTTCAGCTACTACATCATAAATTAAAGCAGATGATTGAGTGATTAAAAGAAAAGTGCAAGTACATAATAGTATAATTCTCTTAATTTTCATAATTTCCTCCATTAAAACACTAAAAATTTAAAAATATTGAACAAAATATTTTATAACAATATCTCCGTTCTTGTACCTAGCTAAATTAAATCTAATCATAAAGTAAAAACCTTTCTTGTTAATCATATGATATAGAATGCAACTCAATAGTTCTATATTTAATTTGGTCATAACAGAAAGGTTTTTCTTATCTTATTAAATTAATATATTCAGGTAATAGTTCTTTAACTCTTTGAGGATTTCTATCCTTATAGTAATCTAATACCATTTCGTATATTAGTTGAACATCTAAATTAGAATTTAATTTTTTGAAATCTTTAATTGCTAATTCCATATAGCGTTCAACATTCTTATCGTTTTCATTAATAAACGATTGAATTAGTTTTAATGAATGAAGTGTTGAAGCATCATCTTCGTTATCAATCAAATATTTGACTTCCTTTCTTACACTAGATAGATTATAAACTTTAAAATGTATATAAGCTTGGTAATAATTTATATTATGAACAATGGTTCCATTTAATCTGGCTTGTTCAATAAACTTTAAAGAATTCTCAAAATCATGTTTTAAAAAATATAAGAAAGCAAGATTATTAGCACAAGCACTCATTCTTCTTTTAAAACCATATTTAGAAGATTCTTCAAACATTCTTAAATAATCGACTTCAGCCTTATCATAATCTTTCAAATCAAAGTAACAATTAGCTTTTTGAATTTTGACTTGGATTGTTCTTTGGAGATTATGAATATTTTGAAATGCTGTAATTGATTTATCAAAATAGTTTAATGCTTCAAAATTATCACGTTTAGCCTCATATATACGTCCAATTTGATAATATAACATTGCAACTATATCTTCATTAACACCAACAAGAGAATATCTCTTATAAGAATCTAAAACAATCTTTTCTAGCATCTTTGTATGTTCATCAACGTTTTTAGTAAAACACCATAATATACAATAAATAAAAATCAGATTGTTGTCATATACATCTAAAAAATCACGGCAATTTAATAATTGTTGTTCAACAATATCGTCATTATCGTATTTATTACGAATTGCTTCAATTAAATCACAAAGAATGAAAGCTTTAGTATTATGATAACTTTCAATTTTAGATTTGTATCTATCATACAAATCATCTAATTTATCGTCCTCATAAGTAATGATATAAGAAAACAATTCTAAAGTAAGATTATAAGCCTCATCATAAATAGATCGTCTATTATCATAGGTGACATTATAATAATTAGTGATCTTATTAAAAATATCTTTAGTAAGATTCCTCCTACCAGCTTCAATATCATATAGCATTGATTGATTAATACCTATTTTAGAAGCTAATGTCTTGGTATCATCTTTGCAATTGTGTAAATTTTTTATATATAAAAGTTCTAAATTAGTAATCAATTCCGTTATCCTCTATCGCCTTGTTTATCTTTAACACGATTTTTGGTTATTTTATAACACGCACATTCACCATCTTCATTTAAAGAACAAGATTGGTATGCATTAGACTTGAATTCACATGCATTCTTTTTATCTTCATCAGAATTAACAGTAAAACCACAACAAACTAAACATAGAATTAAAATCCCTAAAATCTTTTTCATAGAAAATACCGCCTTTATGAATATATTGTAAATAATATAAGATTACTTGTACATCTTATATTTGGTCATAATTTGGGTATAAAAAAATAGTGCGTTAACACTATTTTCCTCTTCTTGCTTTTCTAGCTGCTTCAGACTTAAGTTTTCTCTTAAGACCTGGCTTGATATAATACTCACGTTTTCTAACTTCTAGAAGGGTTCCGTTACGAGAAACTTGTCTCTTGAATCTACGTAAAGCATCATCTAATTGTTCATTTTCTTTTACTACTACCTTTGACATCCATCACACCCCCTTCCAAGTTCTAGAATATTATACATATAAATGGTAATCTTGACAAGAAAAATCATTCATCTTGCATCTGTTGCAACAACTTCTTGTAGTGATTCATCGCAACACTATAATCACCAGGATAATACTCCTTACCCAAGTTACGATAAATATAATTATCCTTACCCTTACCAAGAATCAACAAAACATCATCTTTGTTAAGTAAATCAATTGCACTCTCAATCGCAATCTGTCTATCCTCTATAACTAAGGTCTTATACTCATCAAAGTACTTAGCACCCTCTTCCAACAATAAATTGATATTGCCACTATAAGTAGAAACTTCAGTTAATACTACCTTATCAACAGCCTTAGATAAGTAATCACCAAGTTCTTTAGCAATTTCCTTATCAAAAGAAGATTTAATACCAAGTAAGACAATAATCCTCTTATTCAATTTCTTTATTTTTCTGGCAAATTCTACAGTTTCCCTAATACTTTGAATATTATTTGCAGAATCTACATAAATATTAAAATCATAACAGTCTTCTAAAACCTGCATCTCACCCTTTAAGGGCTTAATAAAAGGAAGTACAAGAGAGATTTCATGTAAATCATATCCTGTTAAGTAAAGTGCAGAAATAGCCGCTACGACATCATAAATGCCCTGTTTACTTAAGATCTTAGTAGTAAAGTCCATGCTTATATTATTGACACTCAAAGTAAACTTACTTTCTTTAGCTTCTAAGACTAAATTAGAAATCACAAAATCAGCATCCACATTAAAACCATAAGAATGAACATTCTCACCACTTGCCTTCAGTAATTCCTCATAAGACTCATCATCCCTATTAAGAAGAATTGTAGTTGTATCATCAAGCGTATATAAATAACTACACAAGAAATCATAATAATTAACATCCATCTCTGTATAGTAATTAGAATATTCATTAGTACGGGTATAAATAAAGACATTAGGCTTAACCGCATCTAACTTCTTATACGCAAAAGCCAAACAATCAGCTTCTAAAGTACAAGCCTTAACCCCATTATGGACAAAATCACTCAAGAGTCTTTGATTATCCAAAATATTCAAAGTACGATTATTACTCATCAAATGATTATCACCATAGAAAATACCATTGACACCAATTGAAGCACACTCCTTAAAGTTAGAAATCAGCCTATTCAACAAATAAGTAGTCTCACTAACCCCCTCACAACCAGTACACAAGAAAATCTCCAAACGATCACTTGGATAACCATAAAACTTCGCAACAATTGAATTTAAACAATCAATCGTATCATTAACCTTGATATAAATTGCATCCTTAGAAGTATCTATCCTATTTTGATAAACAATAACCGAAGCACCATTCTTGATAGCCTCATCCACATAGTCATGTCCATCATCCTTGATTCCAGCCACACAAAAGAAGATACAATCTTTCATTGGAACACGAGAATCAATAGACAATTGATTTATTTCAACATGAGGAACACCATCAAAAAGCTCATCAAGAAACATGACCTAATACCTCATCATCATTAACTTCATCAATATAAACATCAACTACATCACCCACTGCTGCACTACCCTTGGCTTTAACATAGAAATATTGTTTAGTATAGCCATAAATATAGCCACCTTCACACTTTTCTACCAACATCTTTAATTGTTTGTTCACAAAAGATTCATTGAATTTCTTTGTATATTCTTTCTGAACTCTTTCGACCTCATATAGTCTTTCCTTCTTAACAATCTCAGGAACATGACCATCCATCTTATCAGCCGCCGTACCTGTTTTTCTAGCATATGGAAAAACATGAATAAAAGAGAAACCTATTTCCTTGATATTATCAATTGTCTCCTTAAACAACTCATCTGTTTCATTAGGAAAACCAACAATCAAATCACAAGAAATAGAAACATCAGGAATTCTATTTCTTATATAAGCGATTCTATCCTTATATTCCTTCATTGTATAAGGTCTATGCATCAACCTTAAGATTTCATCACTACCTGATTGTAAAGGAATATGCAAATGATGAGCCAACTTATCACTATTTGCCATTAAATCAATAATCTCATCAGTAATCTCCGTTACTTCAATAGAAGACAAACGAATAGTCTCTAAAGTATCAATCTTAATCAAATCCTTCAATAAATCATATAAATGATACTCACCATCAAAATATCTACCTGTATGAATACCAACTAGTACCAATTCCTTTGAAGTCTTAGACAACTTAATTGCCTGTTCAACAATTTTTTCATGGTTACCACTTGTCTCTCTTCCCCTAGCATAAGGAATAATACAATAAGCACAAAATTGGTTACAACCATCCTGAACCTTCAAAAAAGCCCTAGACTTACCAGGATAAGTCTCAAGCTCCATCTGTTTAAATTCATTAGACAAAGGACTAACAACCTTAGATTTAACATTATTATCAATTAAATCAAACAACTTATCCTTATCCTTAGAACCAACAATCAAATCAGCCGCATCAAAATCATAAGAATCACCCTTGATTTGAACTAAACAACCAACCGCCACAACAAAAGCATCAGGATTAGTATTTCGAGCTCTATGAACCATCTTCCTTGTCTTTGACTCAGCAGTATTTGTTACACAACATGTGAAAATAACATAGATATCAGCCTTTTCTTTAAAAGAAACTTCCTTATACCCATGTTCTAAAAGCTTATTCTTTAAGACTGTAGCCTCATAATCATTGACCTTACAGCCTAATATCATCATCGCAAAAGTTCTCATATATTATTTCCTATAATAACACTAGATAAATAAATCGCAGCTGTTTCTGCCCTTAAAATACGCTTGCCTAGACTCACTGACTCAAAGCCTAAAGATACAATTTGTTCACATTCACTAGGCTCGAAGCCACCCTCAGGACCTATCACAATCGTAAAAGATTTGCCCTTAAGATCGCTTATTAACTTATCATCCTTCTCATAGGCAATGATATTAATATCACTCTTATACTTATTCAAATCCTTTAGAGTACAATAATCACAAATCTCAGGAATATAGTTACGATGACTTTGTTCGCTAGCCTCCCTTGCGATTTTAGTGAGTCTTTCTTGTTTATTATTACCCTTACCAGGCTTTACAACCGATCTTTTAGCTAAATAAGGGACAATTCTTTTAACACCCAATTCAGTTAACTTTTGAACCGCAAAATCAAACTTATCATTCTTGATTAAAGCCAAGACAACCGTAATATCAATATCTAATTCATTATTTTCATCCAACAATGAATTAATTAAAGCCAAACCATCTCTGTATTCGCATAAAAAGATAGAATGGTTCTTATCAACCATTCTAAAAGTATAGCCATTATTAACTCTTAAGACCTTTCTTAGTTGGAAATCAATTTCCTTATTAAGTTTATATTGATCACCAATATTTAAAATATCCTCACAGAAAAATTGTTGCATTAGTCTTCCTTATCTTCATCCTTAATTTCATTAACGACAACCCTAATCTCATTAACCGACTTCTCATCAGCATCGGTAACTGTTACATCTAGATTCTTATATGAGAAAGTATCATTAACTAATGGAATTCTATCCAAACTATAGATGACCCAACCACCTACAGTATTAAATTCATATTCTTCATCAAAAGTGATATCGAAATATTCAAACATATCCTCGACATCAGCATCACAATTAACTAAATAAGTATTATCATTAACCTTCTTAAAGTACTCAATAACCTCATCATGCTCATCATAGATCTCACCAACAATCTCCTCAAGAACATCTTCCATCGTGATAATACCAGCAGTACCACCATATTCATCGATTACTACTGCCATATGTGACTTACATGTTTGAAGCTGTTTTAAAAGAGCACTTATCTTTAAATGTTCCGTTGTAAATACTGGCTTGGTGATAATTTGTTTAATTGAAGTCTTAGAATCCTTATAGTAGTGATAATAGAAATCCTTCTCATGTAAGACACCAATAATATTATCAACACTACCATCATAAATAGGAATTCTAGAGAAACCAGATTCTCTAAAGTTTTGATCAATCTCATCTAAAGAATCATTTATATCATTAGCCACTACATCAACTCTAGGTGTAAAGACCTTACCAACTTCTTGGTCATTAAATTCAATCGCATTAGTGATTAAATCAGCCTCATCCTCATCCATATTACCGCCTTCTTGAGCTTCTTCGACCATAGTAATGAATTCTTCACTTCTAAATTCATCACTCTCTTCACCCTTAAATAAAGAAGTAATCAAATTAGCCAAAGCATTCAAGATAAAAGTTAAAGGCTTAAAGATAACTACCAAAATAGAAATAAAAGGTGTAAAGAACATTGCCACCTGCTCTGGATGAGCCTTAGCTAAAGACTTAGGTGTAATCTCACCAAAAATCAAAATAACTACCGTCATTACAGCTGAAGATATTAGTGCTCCGTTGTGTTTAAGTAAACTTACAAACAATAAAGTAGCCAAAGAAGATGAGACGATATTAACGATATTATTACCAACCAAAACAGTGCTCAGTAAAGAATTATAATCTTCAGCTAAACTTAAAGTTTTTTCAGCCTTCTTATCACCATTACCAGCCATATTTTTAAGTCTTATCTTATTTAGACATGAAAAAGCTGTTTCTGTCGCGCTAAAACAAGAGCTTAAGAAAATCAAGATAATTAAAACAATTATAGTATTATTGTTATTCATAGTGCCCATTAAGAGCGTTAGTGGATAAAGGAACTTCCAATTTTTTACTCTCCCTCTTTATAAATCAATAAATATATTATCAAAAATTAAAATAATCATCAATTATTGATGTATTTATATTCGCAATTAAATCATCACTCAAACCACAATCCTTAGCATGCTTGTAAGCCAAAGTGATATTTCCAATATCATATTTGATATGAGAATCGCTGTCGATGACAACAGGACACTTCAATTCCTTACAGATTTCAATCATCTTCTTTTGATTCTCAGGACCATTCAATCTAAAGTCATTTTTAAAGCTTGCATTATTAAGTTCAACTAAAACTTTATTTTCTTTACAAGCCTTAATTACCTCATAATAATCACAAGGATGATGACCATCATCAATATGTCCTAAAATCTTAATCAAAGGATAATTGATTGCCTCTAAATAGAACTTAGTATTTTCTTCACTTGTATGATCATAACCATGGTCATAGGCATGAATAGAACCAATGGCATAGTCACAATTCTTAGTATAGAAATCAATATAGTCCTTTAAATATTCACCAAAATTAAGTTCTACTCCTTTAAGTATCTTCATCCCCTTATAAGTATTTGGAATAACATCCAAGTTAATAAAATTATGACGATCAGCTCCAAAATTAAAACGATCATGTTGGTGATCACTAAAACCATAATATTCAAGGCCTACATCGTAGGCCTTTTCAATATTCTCTGTCAGTGAACTATATGCATGTCTAGAAAATAGACTATGTGTATGTAAATCCACCTTATTTTTCATAAGTTATACTCTTGTCTTAAAGAAAGAAGGAACATCATCGTCATCATCAACAACATTTACTTCTTCTCTTTTAACTTCCTCAACTGGAGCACTCACGAAAGTCGTAGGAGCCTTTGCGGTACTAGCAGTATTTGGTAACTCAAAACCAGTAGCGATAACAGTAACGATGATATTTTCACCTAATTGTTCATTCATCGCAACACCAAAGATTGTATCGATATCGTTACCAGCAGCTTCCTTAATATAATCGATGGCAACTTGAGCATCATATACTGAAATATCATTACCACCAGTAATATTGATAATAGCTGACTTAGCACCCTTAATTTGAGCCTCAAGTAAAGGAGACTTAATAGCCTTAGCAGCAGCTTCCTTAGCCTTATTCTCACCATTTGCCATACCAATACCGATAAGTGCAGTACCCTTACCTTGCATAACAGCCTTAACATCCGCAAAGTCTAGGTTGATATATGCAGGAACCGCAATCAAGTCAGTAATTGTTTGGACACCTTGTCTTAAGACATTATCAGCTTCCTTAAATGCATCTTGCATAGGAATCTTACCAATAACACTTAACAACTTATCATTTGAAACAATAATAAGTGAATCGATATATTCCTTTAATGATTCAAGACCAACTTGAGCTTGATCATTTCTCTTACGACCCTCAAATCTAAATGGAGTAGTAACAACACCAACAGTTAAAGCACCAGCCTCCTTAGCAAGTCTTGCGATAATTGGAGCACCACCTGTACCTGTGCCACCACCTTCACCACAAGTAATGAAAACCATATCAGCACCAGCAATAGCCTTACGGATATCATCTTCACTCTCACCAGCAGCCTTAGCACCAACTTCAGGATTAGAACCAGCACCTAAACCCTTAGTAGTATTCTTACCCAAAACAATCTTGTTTTGGCACTTTGACATATTTAAACATTGTAAATCAGTGTTACAAACATAGAATTCAACACCCTTAACACCATCATTTACCATTCTATTTACCGCATTGCAACCGGCACCACCAACACCAAATACCTTAATTCTAACAACTTGATTATATTCTGGCTTTGTAGTCATCTATTTCTCCTCACTTTCCTTATATGTTTCAAATAAATTCTTTATCTTAGAAGTAATTGATTCTCCCTCAACATCTTCTTCAATCCTATCTATAGTCTTATCATACTCAGCTATATTAACACAATTTACGCTCAATTCATTAAGAACAGCCTTTTCTCTATATACAAACAAGGCTCCATAATTGGCACACATATTAGCTTTTCTAGCTCCAATGATATCAGGATAATAATTTTTAACCTCAACACCACTCTTTTCCTTTAACAACTCAGAGATAGCTAACATCTCACTACCTTCTCCTGTTAATAAGAAACTAGCTCCCTTTTCGATTATTGGCTTACATGTAGCCACAATCTTATCAACATAAGCATTAAGTGGTACATCAACCAATTCATTCAAGTCTTTAATAACCAATGAATTATTCTTATCACCATCACTCCAAGCATAAATCGCATCATTTAAATGTTCACTCTTGTAGTCAACATTATATTTTAATAACCTTGAACATACATTATATGGAAGATGATACTTAGCTATAGCTAAATCACAGAATTGTCTCAAACCAGT
>CAKUTY010000008.1 GCA_934692455.1 uncultured Erysipelotrichaceae bacterium | reverse complement strand
CAGTCGTCACCGTCAAATCCGTATTCATCTAATAATTCTCTAACTTCCATTTCAACTAAGTCGATTAATTCTTCATCATCAACCATATCGCACTTGTTTAAGAATACAACAATTTTAGGTACACCAACTTGTCTAGCAAGTAAGATGTGTTCTCTTGTTTGAGGCATTGGTCCATCAGTAGCAGCAACAACAAGGATAGCACCATCCATTTGAGCAGCACCAGTGATCATGTTCTTAACATAGTCAGCGTGTCCTGGGCAGTCAACGTGAGCATAGTGTCTCTTTGCAGTCTTATATTCAACGTGTGCAGTATTGATAGTGATACCTCTAGCTTTTTCTTCTGGAGCACCATCGATTTGGTCATATGCCTTGAATTCAGCTTGACCCTTTTCAGCTAATCTTTTTGTGATAGCAGCAGTTAATGTTGTTTTACCATGGTCAACGTGACCGATAGTACCAATATTGACATGTTCTAATGAACGGTCAAATTTTTCTTTTGCCATTTGTTTTCCTCCTGTTTAGCAAATTAATTTTAAGATAAAACGTACTAATATTCAATTAGTCTTTAGCGTTTTTCTTTGCAATACTTTCAGCGATGCTCTTTGGAACTTCTGAGTAGTGATCCATTTGCATCATGTAGTTACCACGTCCTTGAGTGAATGATCTTAAGTCAGTAGCATAACCGAACATTTCAGATAGAGGTACGTATGCTCTAATAACGATAGCGTTTCCTCTTTCTTCTTGGTCTCTGATTTGACCACGTCTTTTTGTAACATCACCCATAACTGAACCTAAGTATTCACTTGGTGCAGTAATTTCAACGTCCATGATAGGTTCAAGTAATACTGGATCACACTTCTTAGCAGCTTCTTTTAATGCTAGTGAAGCAGCAGTCTTGAACGCCATTTCTGAAGAGTCGACTTCGTGGTATGAACCATCAAACAATGTAGCCTTGATGTCAACTACTGGGTAGCCAGCAACTAGACCGTTGTTTAATGCAGCAACCAAACCTTCTTGAGTTGGCTTGATATATTCTCTTGGAACAGAACCGCCGACAACAGCGTCAATGAATTCAAAGCCCTTACCTTCTTCATTTGGTTCAAACTTGATCCAAACGTGACCGTATTGACCTCTACCACCAGATTGTCTAACGAACTTACCTTCACAGTCAGCAGCTTTTCTGATTGTTTCTCTAAAGGCAACTTGTGGAGCACCGATGTTACATTCAACCTTGAATTCTCTCTTTAATCTATCTACGATGATATCTAAGTGAAGTTCACCCATACCAGCGATGATAGTTTGTCCTGTTTCTTCATCAGTATATGTTCTGAAAGTTGGGTCTTCTTCAGCTAACTTAGCTAAAGCCATGTCCATCTTATCAGAGTCAGCCTTTGTCTTTGGCTCAACTGACATTTGGATAACTGGTTCAGGGAATACCATTGATTCAAGAATAATAGGGTTCTTTTCATCACATAATGTATCACCTGTAGTAGTATCTTTTAGACCTACAGCAGCAGCGATATCACCAGCATCAACTTCTTCAATTTCAGCACGGTGGTTAGCATGCATTTGTACAAGTCTACCAAATCTTTCTTTCTTATCCTTAGTAGCATTTAATACATAACTACCAGCAGTAGCAACACCAGAGTAAACTCTGAAGTATGTTAATCTACCTACGAATGGGTCAGTCATAACCTTGAATGCTAATGCAGAGAAAGGTTCACTGTCACTTGGATGTCTAGCTTCTTCAGCACCATCAAGTGTAACACCCTTAATAGATGGTACATCTAATGGAGATGGAAGGTAATCAATAACAGCATCTAACAATAATTGGATACCCTTGTTCTTGTAAGCAGAACCACATAATACTGGGAAGAAATCAGCGCCGATAACAGCTTTTCTAATTGTCTTCTTGATTAATGCGATATCAACTTCTTCGCCTTCAAGGAATTTTTCCATTAATTCATCATCATATTCTGATAATACTTCAAGAAGTTCGCTTCTTAATAATTCAGCTTCTTCCTTGAATTGTTCATCGATTTCAGTACTACTGATATCTGTACCTTGGTCATTATTGTAAATATATTGTTTACGTTCAATAAGATCGATGATTCCTCTGAATGTATTTTCAGCACCAATTGGCATTTGGATTGCAGCAGCCTTAGCAGCTAATCTATTGCCGATTGATCTTACTGACATTAAGAAGTCAGCACCTGTAGCATCCATTTTGTTACAGAATACAATTCTTGGAACACCATATGTTGTTGCTTGACGCCATACTGTTTCAGTTTGAGGTTCAACACCTGCCTTAGCATCTAATACAGTAACAGCACCATCTAGTACTCTTAGAGATCTTTCAACTTCTACAGTGAAGTCAACGTGTCCCGGTGTATCGATAATGTTGATACGATGTTTAGGATATTGATGATCCTTACCAGCCCAGAAAGTAGTAGTGGCAGCACTAGTGATAGTGATACCTCTTTCTTGTTCTTGAGCCATCCAGTCCATTTGTGAAGCACCATCATGTGTTTCACCGATCTTATGAGTCTTACCAGTGAAGAAAAGAATACGTTCAGTACAAGTTGTCTTACCAGCATCGATGTGAGCCATGATACCGATATTTCTAGTATTTTCTAAGCTATACTGTCTTGTCATAATATTCCTTTCCTATTACCAGCGGAAATGTGCGAATGCCTTATTAGCATCAGCCATCTTATGAGTGTCTTCTTTCTTCTTAACAGATTGTCCAACACCGTTTGAAGCATCGATGATTTCGTTTGCTAATCTAAGTTCCATAGTCTTTTCACTTCTTAAACGAGCATAGTTAACGATCCATCTAAGGCCTAATGTTAATCTTCTTTCTCTTGAAACTTCAACTGGAACTTGGTAGTTTGCACCACCAACTCTTCTTAACTTTAATTCTAATTCTGGCATTACATTGTCAAGTGCCTTTTCAAACACTTCCATTGGTTGTTGGCCAGTTTTTTCTTCTACGATTTGAAATGCATTATATAGAATGTTTTCAGCTACGTCTTTTTTACCGTCTAACATGATTTTGTTGATTAAACGAGTAACTAGCTTTGAATTATAAATTGGATCTGCTAATACATCTCTTTTCGCGATATGTCCTTTTCTTGGCATACTATTTTAATCTCCTTTCATGTCTTATTTAGGTCTCTTTGCACCGTAAAGTGAACGACCTTGTTTACGATTG
This sequence comes from uncultured Erysipelotrichaceae bacterium, assembly GCA_934692455.1. Classification (GTDB taxonomy): domain Bacteria; phylum Bacillota_I; class Bacilli_A; order Erysipelotrichales; family Erysipelotrichaceae; genus Colivicinus. Next base: position 20,462 of record CAKUTY010000008.1, on the reverse strand, counting down.
TTTACGCCAGCACAGTCTAATGTACCTCTGATGATATGGTATCTAACACCTGGTAAGTCCTTAACTCTACCACCTCTGATAAGTACAACTGAGTGTTCTTGTAGGTTATGGCCGATACCTGGAATATAAGCAGTAACTTCCATACCATTACTTAATCTAACACGGGCATACTTTCTTAGAGCTGAGTTAGGCTTCTTTGGAGTCATTGTACCAACTCTGGTACATACACCTCTTTTTTGAGGGGATGCCAATTCGATAGGTCTAGACTTTAATGAGTTGTAGCCTCTGTTTAATGCAGGTGACTTTGACTTAAATGTTCTAGCTGTTCTACCTTTTCTTACTAATTGATTAATTGTAGGCATTTAAATTCTCCTTTCATTTTTTTGTGCACACAACAACAGGTGTGCCACACATTTGCTTAATATATAGATCCTTGCGGACCCTTAAGCTCTCCTATAATACTATGAATTTATTTAGGTTTCAATGGCTTTTTAGCACTTTTTTAACAGTTTTACCCAAAATATGCGTGTTTGCTTAAAAAATGCACATAAGTGTGTGTTTTAGCTTTATTCTTAAGTTAAAAAAACAATGATATATCACAAGCAGTTTATTATAATAGATGTAAGGAGGAACGATTATGTTTTTCAAATCAATTAAAAAGATTTTATTAGTAGTCAATATTATTTATATAGTAGTAGGCTGTCTATTATTGATAGATGGATCAGCCTGCGTGGAATTTGTAGTTTCACTACTTGGATATGGACTAGGTATTGCAGGTATTATTGAAATAATACGTTACTTTGTTACTAAGATAGATGAACGCTATAAGAGAAATGATTTTATATTAGGTGTTGTCCTATTAGCAGTAGCTATCATTATCTTATTATGCAAGTACACTTTATCTGATATAGTAGCCGTTTCCTTTGGTGTAGCCATTATCGTATCAGGTGCTTTAAAGATTCAAGATACTTTGGATGCTAAAAAGATAGGCAAGAGTCACATAAAAACTTATATGATCCTAGTGTTTATCTGTATTGCCCTAGGAGCCCTAGTTATTATTAATTACTTCTATATCCTAGATTATCGTCTTCTATATATTAGTGCTGGTATTGGTATGTTATTCTCAGGTATTACTGATATGGTATCTAACTTGTATCTAGCTTATGCTAAGACTAAGTATGAGAAAAACAAAGCTGTTGAAGAAAAGAAAGATGATATTGTCGAAGATAGTAATGAGGAATAAGAATGTCAACAATCACTAAAAGAGCATTAGAGGCTTCGTTAAAGAAGTTAGTTAAGACAAAACCTTTAAACAAGATAACAGTAAGTGATATTACTGATGATTGTGGAATTAACAGAATGACTTTCTATTATCATTTCAAAGATATCTATGATTTAGTTGAATGGATTTGTTACGAGGATGCTGCTAAGGTATTAGGCGACAATAAGACCTATGATACTTGGCAAGAGGGTTTCCTTGATTTGTTTGAGTTAGTTCTTGAAAATAAAGACTTCATTATGAATGTCTATAATTCTGTAAGCAAAGAACATATTGAAACTTTTTTATATAAGTTAACATTCAAGTTAATGGAAGATGTTGTTGAGGAACAAGCTAAGGACATGAATGTTAATGATATGGACAAGTACTTCATTGCCAATTTCTATAAGTATGCCTTTGTAGGCTTGATGCTAGAGTGGATTAAAGATGGTATGAAAAAAGATCCTAAGAAGATTATTGAGAAACTTTCTGCTGTGATACAGGGTAGTATTAAAGAGGCTTTAAATAGGTTGAAGATTAGTTAATTTCATCAAAAATAATAAATTGATAAAAAATTATACAAATAAAAGGTAGTGTTTAAAATTTTTACAACTACCTTTTTTTGATTATTTTAATGATTAATTAGCTTTTGTATATTAGAGGTGTAAAGAGATACAGGAGGTAAGTTATATGTATTACTCTAGCGGAAATTACGAAGCATTTGCTCGTCCAAAGAAGCCTGAAGGCGTTGATAGAAAATCTGCTTATATTGTAGGAAGTGGCTTAGCTGCTTTAACAGCTGCTTGCTATCTTGTAAGAGATGGCCAAATGAAAGGCGAACACATCCACGTACTAGAAAAAGGTGAACTAGCTGGTGGTGCTTGTGATGGTTACTACTATGATGGTTTAGGTTATGTTATGAGAGGTGGTAGAGAAATGGATAACCACTTCGAAGTTATGTGGGATTTGTTCCATTCTATTCCATCAATTGAAACAGAAGGTGTTTCAGTATTAGATGAATATTATTGGTTGAATAAGGAAGACCCTAACTACTCATTATGTAGAGCTACTGTTAATAAAGGACAAGATGCTCATACTGATGGCAAGTTTGATATTTCAGACAAGGGTGCTATGGAAATCATGAAGTTGTTCTTTACACCTAATGAAGAATTACAAGATAAGAGAATTAATGAAATCTTCACTGATGAGGTATTCAAGTCTAACTTCTGGTTATATTGGAGAACAATGTTTGCGTTCCAAGAATACCATAGTGCACTTGAAATGAAGTTATATTTCCAAAGATATATTCATCACATTGGTGGATTACCTGATTTTAAAGCATTAAGATTTACTAAGTATAACCAATATGAATCAATGATTCTTCCAATGGTTAAGTACTTGGAAGCTCATAATGTTAAGTTCCATTTTGGTGTAAAAGTTGACAATGTCATCTTTGATTGTTCAAATCCAAGTAAGAAACTTGCTAAACAAATTGAAGTTACTGAAGATGGTAAGAAGAACTTCATCGATTTAACCGAAGATGATTTAGTATTTATCACTAATGGTGGTTGTGTTGAAAATTCAGCAATGGGTTCTCAAGACAGTCCTGCTGCCTACAACACCGAATTAAAAGAAGGCGGTGGTTGGGATATGTGGCGTAAGATTGCTGCCCAAGATCCATCATTTGGTCATCCTGATAAGTTCTGCTCTGATCCTGAACAAACAAACTGGGAGTCAGCTACTATTGAAACATTAGACCAAAACATTATTCCTTATATTAAGAACATCTGTAAGCGTGATCCATTCACTGGTAAGGTTACAACTGGTGGTATCGTTACAGTTAAAGATTCTTCTTGGCTATTGTCTTGGACTATTAATAGACAACCTCAATTTAGAAATCAACCAAAGGATCATTGTCTAGTTTGGGTATACTCTCTATTCACTGATAGACCTGGTGATTATATTAAGAAACCAATGAGAGAATGTACTGGTAAGGAAATCTGTGAAGAATGGTTATATCACATCGGTGTTCCTGAGGATAAAATTGAAGAATATGCAACAAATAGTGCTAATACAGTTCCTGTTATGATGCCTTATATTGACGCATTCTTCATGCCAAGAGCTTATGGTGATAGACCAGCTGTAGTGCCTGATGGTTCTGTAAACTTTGCGTTCATTGGACAATTCGCTGAAACTCCAAGAGACACAATCTTCACTACTGAATATTCAATGCGTACTGGCATGGAAGCTGTATATACATTATTAAATGTAGATAGAGGTGTTCCAGAAGTATGGGGTAGTGTATATGATGTAAGAGACTTGTTGAACTCTACTGTTCAATTAAGAGATGGTAAGAAGATTACTGATATGGAATTAAGTTTTGGTGAAAAGCTTGTTCTAAAGAAGGCTCTTGCAAAGATTGAGAATACTGATGTTGAAAAGCTATTAAAAGCTCACAATGTAATCTAATAAATTGGCTGTTTAATTTAAACAGCCTTTTATATTGATGTTCGTAAATACGTACGCTATAATATAGCCAAAGAGAGGTACGTATTATAATGACAGCAATTTCAGCAACAAAAGCAAGAGAGAATATATATAAGTTAATACAAGAAGTTAATGTAAACGCTGCTCCTGTTACCATTACCAACAACAAGGGTAAAAATGCCGTTTTAATTGGTGAAGATGATTGGAAAGCGATTGAAGAAACATTGTATTTGGCATCTATTCCAGGACTTAGTGAATCAATCATCGAAGGTGGTAATACCGATGTTTCTGATTGTGTGGATGAATCTGAGGTTGAGTGGTAGATGTATCGAATTGTATATACCAAACAAGCTGTTAAAGATATTAAGAATTTAAAAGCATGTGGACTTGATAAAAAGGCAAAAGATTTAATTGAGATAATGAAAATTAATCCATTCCAGAATCCACCATACTATGAAAAACTAATAGGAAATTTTCAAGGGTATTGTTCTAGGAGGATTAATATTCAACATAGAATCGTATATCAAGTGATTAGAGAGCCTCATGAAATCAAAAACATTGATTATGAAGGATATGTGAAGATTATTCGAATGTGGACTCATTATGAAAAGTAGCGATTTAAGGTTGTTTAATTTAAACAGTCTTTTTCTTTAGCTCAAAGTGATTTCTATTAGTAGTAAGTAAACCCTCTTTTACAAGTTTTGATAATTCATTTGACATAGCAGCTCTTTCAACGCATAGATAATCAGCAAGTTGTTGACGATCAAAGGGAATATCAAAGGACAAAGATCCCTGTCTAATAGATTCGCTAGATAGATATGATAATAGTTTTTCCCTGGTTGTTCTTTTACTAGTATGGGTGATTTTATTGTTAAGGATTAAAATCTTGTTAGATAAAACACCAACTAGATTATGAATTAATTTTTGATGATGAATACAAGATGATGGACAGGTGCTTAAAAGATGATTTATATTTAAAAGTAGTATTATAGAATCTTCATTTGCCACGACACTGATATTTAATACAGCATTATTAGCTGCATAAGGTTCTCCAAAGAAGTCACCAACGTTGCACTTTGATAAGATATTGCGATGTCCCCAAAGATCCTCTTGGATGATAAGGGTAGAGCCACTTAAAACAAGACCCATTACATCAGTTGTATCCCCAGCCTTAAAAATATAAGAATTAGCTGGTTTAGAAATAATGGTGGCATCAACACAATGAAGAATAGCTAATATTTCATCATCTTCTAATCCTTTAAAGAAAGGTGTGTTTCTTAAAACTGTTAAATATTCTTTCATAATCTTTTCTCCTTGTTGGAAAACAAACATACAAGTTGGAGTAATTATATTATGATTAAGCCATAAATATATGGAGGATGCTTAAATGATTAGAAAGATTATTCATATCGACGAAGATAAGTGTAATGGCTGTGGTATATGTGTTAATGCATGTCATGAAGGTGCAATTGGTTTGGTTGATGGCAAGGCAAAACTATTAAGAGATGATTATTGTGATGGTATGGGAGATTGTCTTCCTACTTGTCCTACTGGGGCGATTACATTCGAGGAAAGAGAAGCTCTTGCTTATGATGAAGAGGCTGTTAAGAAGAATATGATGAAAAAGAAGATTGAACAAAAGAATGAATGCGCTTGTCCTAGTTCTAAGGTAAGGATGATGGAACATAAGGAAAGTGTTAGTAATGTTGATGTAAGTTCACAACTTCGTAACTGGCCGATTCAGATTAAATTAGCACCTATTAATGCACCTTATTTTGATAATAGTAAATTGTTGATTGCGGCTGATTGCACCGCTTATGCTTATGCGAATTTCCATAAGGATTTTATTCGTAATAAAGTTACGCTTATTGGTTGCCCTAAGTTAGATGATGTTGACTATAGCGAAAAGCTAACTGAAATTATTAGAAATAATAATATTTTAAGTGTTACTGTTGTACGTATGGAGGTACCATGTTGCGGTGGTATTGAGATGGCTGTTAAAAAAGCATTACAGGCTAGTGGTAAGTTTATTCCATGGAATGTAGTTACAGTTTCTATTGATGGAGAAATCTTGGACTAAAAAAGATAGGGGCTACCTATCTTATAGAAAATTCACAACCACAATAGTTTTGATGATATAGATGAAGTTCTTTATTAAGGGCTTCATTTTTATTTATGCCATCACCTTTCTTGAAATCGGCATGTAAATATTTAACACTTGGATACTTCTTTTCTAATGTTTCACCGATTTCATTAATATATTCAGCGTTTTTACGATTAGAAATAGACATTACAGTAGTGAAATATTCATAATGGAATTTATCTGCATACTTAAAGCCTTCTTCCATTCTTAATCCATAACAAATCTTGCATCTTTTGCCCATTTCTGGTTCATCCTTGAATGGTTCAAGAATATGTTTATATTTATCATAATCATACTTATCGACAATAAGTTTAATTTCCTTATCACCTAGATATTCAAGATATTGGTTAAGGGCATCTAGTCTTTTTAAGAATTCCTCATATGGATAAATATTAGAATTAGTAAAAAGAATCGTTATCTTAAAATATTGTCTTAAATATATTAAAGGATAGACTGAACATACCCCACAACAAATATGTAGTAGTAATGTTGGCCTATGGTTTAAGTGGTTTATTTGATTTAGTTGTTTCTGATAGTTATTCATTGGTTATAAACATTGAATCGCCAAATGAGAAGAAACGATACTTGTTTTCTACCGCAACCTTATAGGCATTAAGAATCATATCTCTTGATGTAAAGGCTGAGATCATCATAATAAGTGTTGACTTAGGCAAGTGGAAGTTAGTGATTTGACAATCAATAGCCTTGAACTTGTATGGAGGGTAGATGAAGATATTTGTTTCCTCATGACATTCTTTAAATTCACCATACTTAGCCATAACGCTCTCTAGTGTTCTTGTTGAAGTAGTTCCTACCGCAATGATTCTTCTTCCTTCTTGTTTAGCCTTATTTAAGACATCAGCAGTTTCTTTTGACATATAGTAAGACTCATAATGCATATGATGATTCTCAATTGTCTCTTCTTTAACAGGCTTAAAAGTGCCCAAGCCTACATGAAGTGTTACATCGACAATTTGAACGCCTTTTTCCTTTATTCTATTAATAAGATCTTCAGTAAAGTGTAGTCCAGCTGTAGGACAGGCAGCAGAGCCTAAGTTTTGGGCATAGACATTTTGGTATCTATTGTTGTCTTTTAACATTTCGTGGACATAAGGTGGCGTAGGCATAAGACCAATTTCTTCAAGTATTTCAATTAGAATACCCTCATAGATCATTTGGATAATTCTAATTCCTTCTTCTCTTACTTCTAGGCATTTACCTTTTAACTTATCTGAGAAAGTAATAATAGTGCCTACTTTAATAGCCTTGGCATTACCACATAAACATTCACAAATTGAGTCGGCACCTATCTTTAGAATAAGTACTTCTACCTTAGCTCCTGTTTCTTCCTTAGTTCCATATAGTCTTGCAGGAATTACCTTAGAGTTGTTTCTTACAAGAACATCTCCTTCATGTAAATAATCGATGATGTCGAAGAAGTGCTTATGTTCAATTTCACCACTGTTTTTATGTAAGACCAATAGTCTTGATTCATCTCTTTTATCAACAGGATGTTGAGCAATTAATTCTTCTGGTAAATAATAATCAAATTCTTCAAGTTTCATTAAAAGCCTCTTTCATCAAAACCATATTTATTTAGAATATCATTTTTATATTGACTATAACGGTCTTCCTTAATAGCCTCTCTTGCTCCTTCTACAATTTTAATTAGAAATCTTAGATTATGAATTGATAAAAGGTTGTTGGCAAGACCTTCGTTAGCTCTAAATAAGTGGTTTAAGTATGCCTTGGTGTAGTTTCTACAACATTGGCAATCACAATTTTCATCAAGTGGTGTAAAGTCATCTTTATAGATTTGTTTTCTAATGTTGATACGACCATTAGAAGTCATAAGGGTACCGTGTCTCGCGATTCTTGTAGGAAGAACACAGTCTACCATATCGACACCTTTTTCGATTGCCACAAGAATATCATTAACGGCGCCAATGCCCATTTCATATCTTGGCTTATCTTTTGGAAGATATGGAAGTGTGTAGTCTAGCATATCATAGTGGGTCTTTTTGTCTTCACCCACTGAAGTACCGCCAATTGAATAGCCATCAAAGTCCATCTTGGCTAATTCTTCAGCACAATATTTTCTTAGGTCTGCATAGTTAGAACCTTGAACAATGCCAAATAGAGCTTGATCATCTCTTGTATGAGCTTCTAGTCCTCTTTTGGCCCAACGAAGGGTTCTTTCTACTGATTGTTTAGTATATTCGTAGTCACTTGGGAATGGGATGCATTCGTCAAATGACATGGCAATGTCAGAGCCAATCTTTTCTTGGATGTGGATTGAGTCTTCTGGTGACATGAAAAGTTTTGATCCATCAAGGTGTGATTTGAACATTACGCCTTCTTCTTTGATGTCACGTATTTTTGCCAAGGAGAATACTTGGAAGCCACCACTGTCTGTTAGGATAGGACCGTTGAAGTAGTGCATGAAATTGTGAATGCCTCCTGCTTTGTCTACGATATCTTCGCCAGGTCTTAACCATAGGTGGTAGGTGTTAGATAAAATAATTGAAGCGTTTATTTCTTCTAGGTCTCTGTAGTCTAGAAATTTTACGCTTGCTTGGGTTCCTACAGGCATGAAAACTGGTGTTTCCAGTTTGTAGCCGTTTATTTCGATGGTGCCATATCTAGCGTTACCATCTTGGTGCAATAAAGTATATTTAAGATTTTTCATCCCCACTATGATAACACAGGCTATAATAATCGTATGGAATCTAAAGAATTAAAGCGTTACAATTTGCCAGAAGATCGTCAATTATTAGGTGTAATTGACGCAAAACCTAGTTTAATCTTGTTTATAATCTTTTTAGTTGGCTTATTTTTGTTGGTAATTAGACAATATGTCTTAGGGACTATTGTGATAGCGGTGGCTACTTTATCGTTTGTTTTGTTGCCATCGAGAGTTCTTATTGAATTTTATTATGATTATTTAGTTTTATATAACCATGCTGATAAGAATGATTGTGAGATGATTTTTTATGATGAGGTTGTTAAGTGGCGTTATATTTTTGGGATGACCTATGATTATGTAGAGCTAACTTTGGTTGATGATTCCACTCATGTGGTCGATGCGTATTCAAGGACGGAGTTTGAGTCTTATTTAAATCGTTTTATGAAGGATAAAAAGGATAAATCGAAGCGTAAAAAGTGATATCATAATATAAATATGAAAAAAGAATTTGAGAATAATGCCTATTTTTGGCAAAAGATTGATGCTGCATTTATATCAGGAGACTATAAAAAAGTATATGAAAAGGGTTCTAGACATCCAATGTATCCTTCTTTAATTTTTCCTGTGGATTATGGTCACATAACAACAAATGATGATGAATTATGTTCAATGAAGGCTTTTAAGGGTGAGGGTAATCAAACAGTGGATGCTGTTGTTGTTTGTGCAAATTTGTTGGAAAAAGATCTTTCAGCTATTTTGTTGATTGGATTAAATGATGAACAAGAGGAAGAAGTATTGAAATTTTTAAATAGTACTGATTTCCAAAAGGCTGTGGTCATTAGAAGAGGAAAGGAAATCCCATCTTGGGCTGTTGTGGAATAGATATGTTATATACTATTGAGAATGATTTATTAACTTTGAGTGTTTCTACTACCGCATGTGAGATGCATAGTTTAAAAAGAAAAGGCTCAGATTATGAATATTTGTGGAATGGTGATCCTACTTATTGGAAGGGAAGAAATCCGTTGTTGTTTCCTCAAGTTTCATCAACTTCTACAAAGACAAATATTATTGATGGTAAGGAATATCCTATGGGTAATCATGGTTTTGCCCGCAATAGTGAATTTGAATTAGTATCTAAGGAAGATGCTAAGCTTGTATTCTTATTAAAGGACAATGAGGAAACACATAAACAATATCCATTTAGTTTTGATATTTATGTGACTTATTCTTTAAAGGACAATTCAGTATTAATTGACTATGAGGTAGTTAATACAAATGATAGAAAGATGCCATTTGGCTTTGGTTTACATCCAGGTTTCATGTGTGATGAGGGTTTAAAGAATTCTTATGTAACTTTCAATAATGGCCATGAATTCAAATTAAACTTTGAACAGCTATATCCAACATATTTTGAAGAGCCAATGCCAAGTAGTGCTACTCTTCATACTAATGGCCATGAAATTAAGCTTGATTTTGATGGTTTTAAACACTTAGCATTATGGTCTCCTAATGGTCCATTTGTATGTATTGAACCTTGGATGAATCTTAATGTTAGAGATGATAGACCATTTGAGGAAAGAGAAGAGAATATCGTGCTTGATCCTAATACTAGTTTCAAGACTGGATATTCAATTACAGTTGATTAGTACTTATCCTTATATTTTGAAAATTGTTTTTTTAAAATTCTCTTGTTATAATTCGAATATGAAGAGGGATATATATGCGATTGATGGTAGCTATCGTCACATATCTAGGTACAAAACTGGTGTTTTTTAAGAAGGTGCAGTCAATTTTAGATTGCACTTTTATTTTGGTTCGATAGAATTGTTTCTAAAAACATAGAATATGATAAGGGAATGAGTGTGCGGATTATGATTAATGATAGAAAAATATATAACAGCATTTTCTTTACTTCCATCTTTTTTGTGACTTTGGTTTTGATAACGGCAAAATTTTTAGGTAGTGATTTTTGGTATAGACTCACAAATGTCAGAATGAATTATTTGGCATTATTTGAAGATTTTGTGTTTTCTTTAATTGTTGATGTACTTGGAGTCTTTATTGCGATATTCTTCTTAATGTTGTTTATTAAGGATGTCAAGAAAAGTGATAATCCTGTAGATATGATAAAAAACAAAATAAATGAAACTAAAAAAGAAATCTATTTTACATTGATACTTACATTAGTTTGTTTTGTTGTCGGTCTTTTTGTTGAAATAGTTGGAATTTTTAATATGGTTTTTATTCCTACTATTTTGGTTTTTGCGCTAACAGCTTTTGTCTTTTTTGCCTTGTTAGAAAACTATGCCTTGAAATAGTTTGCTGTTGATTATTCAAATTAAAAGCGATGATTTAATCATCACTTTATCTAGCCTTAGCTTCTTCCATTACCTTGATACCAGCAGAACAGCCAAGTCTATCAGCTCCTGCTTCAATCATCTTAATGGCATCATCATAAGATCTAACACCACCTGCTGCCTTAACCTTACATACATCGCCTACTGTCTTTTTCATTAGGGCAACATCCTCTGGTGTGGCACCATGTGTTGAGAATCCAGTTGATGTCTTAACAAATTCAACTTTTGCGTTCATCGAACATTTACAAGCTTCAACTTTTTCTTCATCAGTTAATAGACATGCTTCAATGATTACTTTAACGATCGCTGGTTTACTAGCTTCTACTACAGCTGCAATATCTTTAGTTACATAATCATAGTCCTTGTCTTTTAATGCACCGATGTTGATTACCATATCAACTTCTTGGGCACCATTTTCTACTGCTGTCTTAGCTTCAAAAGCCTTAGATACGGTGTCCATAGCTCCTAGTGGGAAACCTACTACACAACATACTTTTACGTCGCTTCCTGCAAGCAACTGTTTAGCTAGTGGTACATAACATGTGTTTACACATACTGATGCGAAGTCGTATTGTCTAGCTTCTTCACATAGCTTTGTGATTTGTTCCTTTGTTGCCTCGGGTTTTAATAAAGTATGATCGATATATTTGTTTAATTCCATATTTTCCTCCTTTGATTAAACTTGTTTATTAAATAAACCTTTGAATTCTTTTGGCGCTGGAGCTTTAAATGTTAATAGCTCTTTAGATATAGGATCGACAAAAGATAATTTAGAAGCATGTAGGCCAAGTCTATTAATAGGAGATAGACCATCACCATATTTATCATCGCCGATGATTGGATGATCAAGACTTGCCATAGCTACTCTAATTTGGTTTTTACGTCCACTGTCAATGTTTACTTGAAGTAGGGAGTAATCCTTGTTTTTATTTAAAACTTTATAATGTGTGATAGCTAACTTACCACTATCGGCTACATACATCATATTGTTTTTGTTTTCTTTTAGATAATTCTTGATAGTGCCACTATCATCATCAAGTTTGCCATTAATTATTGCGATATATTCTCTTTCACTGACATCTTGGTTCCAATGTCCTTTCAACATTGAATGTACTTTGATGTCTTTGGCGAACACTAGAACACCACTGGTTTCCTTATCGATTCTATGAAGTACGTAAGGACGTAGTTTTGGATCTTTTTTCTTAAGATAATCTTCTACAAAGGTATATGCTGATTCTCTTTGATTATCAGATTGTACTGACAACATACCATTTGGTTTGTTGATGGCGATGTAGTAATCATCTTCATAGATAATGTATGGTTTGATGCTGAAGGGACGTGGTTCATCCTTTTTCTTCTTTTTGCCTACTTGTTTAACAACAACTGGATTCTTAGCTATTTTAACTTCATCATCTTTTGCGAGTGGATAATTGAATTGTCTTACGACACTACCGTTTACTAATACTTTATTACTTGATAGTAATGATTTAACAGTATTTCTTGATTCAGGTAGCTTCTGTAACAAATATTCAAGAAGCTCACAAGAACGATGGACTTTGTTAGTATAGGTATAACGAATAGTAACCTGTTTAGTATTTTCTTTCTTCATCATTAGAATTTTATCATAATGCTTTATAATTTATTTATGAGAATACTAACGAGTGAGTCAATGTCAATGTGTGATAGAAGGTCTATGGATGATCAAAAAGTAGATGAGATTTATCTTGTGAATAAGGCTGCTAGGGCTTGTTTTGATAATTTGAAGGATAAGATAAATTTTGATTCTAAGATAGTTGTTGTCTGTGGTAATTCTAATAATTCTAGTGATGGTTTTTGTTTAACTGATATTTTGGTTAAAGAAGGATATGATGCCAAGGCTTTATATTTGTTTGACAAGTCTAAGATGAATAAGACTTGTAGTCATTTTTATAAGGAAGAATTAGTTACTAAAGAATTAGGTAATCCTGATGTGATTATTGATTGTATTATTGGTAATGGTTTAAAGGGTACTTTAAGAGAAGACGTTGTTGATTTGATTAACAAATTAAATAATACAAAGGCTTATAAGATAGCGATTGATTTGCCTACTGGTTTAAATAGTAATACTGGTAATTATGATCCTGTATGTTTTAAGGCTGATTTAACTATTGCGATAAATAATATTAAAATAGGTCATTTATTAAATAGGGGACCTGATGTGTGTGGTGAAATTAGAGTCGCTGATATTGGTTTAAATGATTATGAAGACTTAGAACATGTGGATACTATTAAGTTAGATTTAAAACATAAGCGTTTAGCCTTCAGTAATAAATATGACTATGGTTGTGTGCTTGTGATTGGTTCTAATGTATCGATGGCTGGCGCTGGTATTATGTCTTCTATTTCAACTTTAAAATCAGGTGCCGGTTTGGTTACTTTAGCTGTACCAAAGGAAAATTATGATATTGTATCAATCAAGGCACCACTAGAAATAATGGTTAAGAAGTTAGAAGATATTGATAATTTATTGATTAAAAAGGATACGGTTGTCTTTGGACCAGGTCTTGGCAGAAGTGAGGATTATAGTAGTTTGTTAAAAGAGCTACTTAAAAGAGATATTAATTTAATAGTTGATGCGGATGGTTTATATCATTTATCTAAGATTAATGATATTAAGGAAATAAAGAAGTGTCGCTTGTGTATTACGCCTCATTTTGGAGAAGCAGGCACATTGTTAGGCAAAACTATTAAGGATGATCCATTTAATGCGTTTAAAGAATTGATTGATAAGTATGATTGCATGGTTGTCTTAAAGGGGCATAATACTTTGGTTGGTGACAAGAATCATTATTATTTATCTTTATATGGTAATAGCGGTATGGCAACAGCTGGTAGTGGTGATGTCTTAAGTGGTATTATCGCAGGCTTATCTTTAAAGAAATTAGATTTGGATAAGGTGTGTCAGGCTGTAGCTTTGCATGGTTTTGCGGGTGATGAAGCTAGTAAAAAGTATGGTGAAGATAGTTTAATAGCATCTGATATCTATAATTCTATTTATTTGGGTTTTAAGTAATTGTGGGCGTGATACCCACTTTTATTTTGGAGTAAAAAAAGCCGAATAATCGGCTTTATCATAGCTTATACTACCCATGAGACTCGCTAATGAAGATTAATATACTTATGTTTACTACCTGTGAGAAACTGTATATTAACAATATTTATTATATAGCTATGAATAATTATTTGGCCTATTTTAAGCCAAAATATTTAGAATAATCAATATCGTTATAAGCTTCTTCTTTTGTGACTTGAAAACTATAAATCGCTATTTCAGGGTTGTTTGGGTTGATATATTTCATAACATTTAAATCACCTTGATGAAATTTTAGAAATGATGCAGCGCTACAATATAGCTTTGTTGATTTATCGATAAAAAATGTCACAACATAGTAAACTTTCTCTTCTTTGTTGTAAAAAACTAAATCACAATTAAAAACATTTGAAGTAGTTTGTTTGAATTTTTTAATGACTTTACTGTGAATGAAAATATTGTTAATCTTGTACATTGTTTCTATTCTTGGCAACAAAATTGTTTTAAATTTTGCTTGATTCAATTTTTTAATCATTTTAATGTCGATCTCTTCGTTTCTAATTTTGTCCCAAGCATAATTTCCTCTTAATTTTTCATCGAAGTGATGCAATCCTATTAAATGAGCGAAATTAGCTTCTGTGAATTTTAAAACCAATTGTCCAACTTCGGTTTGGAATACAAAGTTTTTATAACATAATGTTTCTAAATAATAATTTTGGATAGAAATAAAAGAATTCATAGCGTACGTTAAATATACAACTTAAAAGCCGATAAAGAAATGGTTTGGCACAAATATGGGAATAACTTGGGAATAACTAGAAAAAACCGGATAGTTTTCCACAAAACGTTGATAACTATCGTTACTTATGCACATAAAAAAACTCCTTAACAGGAGCTCGTTCTTTATTTCGGTTCATCCACTTCCGTACAGTCGCAGGCCTCTCGTCGCATTTCTTGCATATATTTTACGTCCCTTCGCAAGCAGGGAACCCCAGAGAACCAGTCCGAGATTGGAATTTCACCATCCAAGGCGCAATGCCTTCACCTACAATATAACATAAACATAAAAATAATCAATGATTTTTTTAAATTCAACTTTTTGTCAAAAATATTGAACTAAATGTGTAATTTGTGTGAAAAAAATCAAATATTTTTAAAAAATATTGTTTTTTAATAGATGAAGTAATAAAATTTTTCCTATATTAAGAGGAAGGTATTGATTATGGAATACGATTTCAAAGATTTTGGTTCATGTTTATTCAGTGAAAGTGAAATGGCAAAAAGATTACCATCTCCTGTATTTAGAAAGTTTAAGGAAGCAAGAGATCATGAGACACCACTAGAGATAGAGGTTGCTGATGCGATTGCTCATGAGATGAAGGATTGGGCGCTTGAACATCATTGTACCCACTATACTCACTGGTTTCATCCTTTGACTGGTTCTACTGCTGAGAAACATAATTCTTTCATTGAAGAAAAAGATGGAGTTCCTATTTGTAGATTTTCAGGAAAGTCTTTGATTAAAGATGAACCTGATGCTTCTAGTTTTCCAAGTGGGGGTTTACGAGCAACTTTTGAGGCTCGTGGTTATACATATTGGGATGTTGAATCACCAGCTTTTATTAGAGGACATGTCTTATATATTCCAACTGTCTTTATTTCATATACTGGTGAATCACTAGATACAAAGGGACCTTTACTTAAGTCAATTGATGCAGTAAGTGATGCGGCTAATAGGATTGTGAATAGTTTTGGTGATAAGACAGTTAAAAGAGTTATTCCATGTGTTGGCTTGGAACAAGAATATTTCTTGGTTGATAAGGCTACTTTCTATCAAAGAAGAGACTTGTATTTAACAGGTAAGACACTTCTTGGTGCTATGCCTCCTAAGGGTCAGGAATTAGAGAAACATTATTTTGGTTCTATTTCTCAAAGAGTTAATGATTATATGGAAGAGGTAAATAAGGAACTATGGAATCTTGGCGTGTATGCTAAGGCGGAACATAATGAGGTAGCTCCTGGTCAATTTGAGATTTCTCCTATTTTCTCTAGTTTGAATGTGGCAATTGATCAAAATATGATGATGATGGATATCTTACAGAAGGTAGCTTTAAAACATGATTTGGTTTGTTTACTACATGAAAAACCTTTCGATGGAGTAAATGGTTCTGGTAAGCATAATAACTATTCTTTAGTTACTGATGATGGACAAAACTTATTTGACCCAGGTAAGGATCCTCATAATAATGTACGTTTCTTGTTGTTTACAGGTGCACTTCTAGAGGCGGTTGATGATAATGCGACTTTGATAAGATTGGCTTCAAGTGATGCTGGTAATGACTTTAGATTGGGTGCTAATGAAGCTCCTCCTGCCATTGTGTCTGTTTATTTGGGTGATGTGATTGAGGGTGTATTTGATTCTATTGTTGGTAAAAAGCCTCAAAGTTATGTTAAGTCTGGTTTAAAGGAATTTGGTATGTCTACTATTAAGAATCTTCCAAAGGATAATTCAGATCGTAACCGTACTTCTCCTATTGCCTTTACTGGTAATAAGTTTGAATTTAGAATGTTAGGTTCTAGTATGAACGCTTCTTTCTTGAATACTGTTATAAATACTTCTTTAGCTAAGGTATTGGATGAAATAGCTGATGAATTAGATAAGGTAAAGAATAGACAGGATGTAAGAGAGAAGGCTTTAGATATTATTGCCTCTATGTATAAGAAACATAAGAGAATTGTTTTCTCTGGTAATGGTTATAGTGATGAGTGGGTTAAGGAGGCTGAAACAAGAGGTCTTCCTAATGTTCCTACATTTATTGAATCTATTAAGTGTTTTAGTGATAAGGGTTGTGTTTCTACCTTTGAAAAGTATGGTGTTTATACTGAAAAAGAAATCATGGCAAGAAGTGAGATCATGTATGAGTCTTATGTTCATGTAAGAAGTATTGAGATTAGAACTTTGACAGCGATGATTTATCAAAATATTATTCCTTCAGCTATTAAAGAATTAAATTTCATTACTATTTCAGGTAATGAATATATGTCTTCTTCAATGAGAACAAGGGCTGAGAAGTTGTCTACTTTCATTGATGAATGTTCATTACTTGCGGGTCAAAGTGAGGATGAATTAAAAGCGTCACTAGATGAAGCAAGTTTCTTAGAAAAGGGTATGCATATTTTAAAGAAGGTTATTCCTTTGACTGAAGAATTAAGAAAGACCGCAGATAAGATGGAACATTATATTTCTATTGATAATCTTCCTTATCCAAGTTATGAGAAATTGTTCTTTGATACAGATTTCTAGGTAATGATTTATGGAAAACATTGATTATAAAACATTGGGCTTTAGTTATCATGAAATTCCTTATCGTTTTGTAGCTAAATATAAAGATGGTAAGTGGGATGATGGTTGTTTAAGTGATGATTCAAATGTTATTTTAAATGAGAGTGCAGCGATACTTCAATATTGTGGTCAAGTATTCGAGGGCTTAAAGGCTTATAGAACAGTTGATAATCGTGTTGTTTTGTTTAGACCGGATATGAATGCTAGAAGGTTGCATGATTCTGCTGAAGTGATGCAGATGCCACCATACGATGAAAAGCGTTTTGTGGATGCGGTTAAAGAAGTAGTTAAGGCTAATATAGACTATGTGCCACCATATAGTAGTGGTGCTAGTCTATATCTAAGACCATATATATTTGGCACTAATCCAATTTTAGGGGTTAAGCCTGCTGATGAATATGAATTTAGAATCTTTGGCTCTCCTGTAGGACCTTGTTTTGCAGGGGATAAAGCTTTAAAGAGATTGTTTGTATCTTCATATGATAGGGCAGCTCCTCATGGTACAGGCAATATTAAAGCTGGTTTAAACTATGCTATGTCACTTCGTCCTTATGTTTGTGCACATAAAGCAGGCTATGATGAGAATTTATATTTAGATAGTGCAAGTAGAACATATATTGAAGAGACAGGCGACGCTAATATCTTGTTTATTGATAAGAATAATAAGGTAGTTACACCTAAGTCAGATAGTATTCTTCCATCTATCACAAGAAAGAGTATTCTTTATGTTGCGAAACATTATTTGAATCTTGAAGTAGAAGAAAGACCAATTAATATTAATGAGCTTGATAATTTTGTGGAATGTGGCTTATGTGGCACGGCTGCAGTTATCGCTCCTGTTGGTAGTATTACTTATAATGACAAAGAATATGAATTTAAGACAGGTCCTGTTGTTGATAAGTTAAGAGATATGCTGTTGGGTATTCAAAAAGGTGCTGTCGAAGCACCTGATGGATGGGTTGTTGAAGTTAAATAATTTCTTCAAAGTTAAGGCCGTAGATACTATGGCCTTTTTCTTTTAGGGTGGCTGTTATACAATCATTAGTCTTTTTAGCGGCATGAATAACACTTTCACTGAAATTATTAGTTTGTATCATCTTGGCGCATAAGAATGAGGCAAAAACATCTCCTGTTCCATGTAGTTCATCTTTTACTTTGTTGTTTAGGATATGGAAGATTTCATCGCCATCTTTGACAAGATAGCCAATTTTATTGTCTTTATGGATAGAAGTGATAACTACTTTTTTATTCTTAAACTTTTTGATGATTTCAACTGGGTCTTCGTTGATATTACTGTCAGTTAATAAACAGGCTTCTGTTAAATTGGGACTGATGTAGTCAGCCATGTCTACTAATTTCTTTAATGATTTTTGGTAATTGTCATCAAAACATTTAAAACGATTACCATTATCGCCAAGGACTGGGTCAACAAATAGTTTTACTTCCTTATCTTTTAAATAATCACAAATATAGTCTATTTGTTTATAACTATTGAAGAAGCCTGTATAGACAGTATTGAATTTAATATTTTGTTTAGTCCATAGTTTTGTGAAAGATTCTATTTCTTTACTACAGTCACTAATTAAATAATCTTTAAAATATGTTTGATTAGATAGGATGCAAGTTGGAAGGGGAACTGTTTCTATTCCGTATGTTGATATGATGGGAATGGATACGGTTAGGGAACATTTTCCAACACATGATAGGTCGTTTATTAATAATGCTTTTTCCATAATAAGTTAATCCTTTCTATCCTATCTATTTTAAACTATCTTAAAAGGATTTAGTTTGTTTATAAAAATAGTGTAGATTTTTTTCTACACTATTTTAAAAGCTTTAATCTAAATCTTCTCCATTGGTTGCGATAACTTTTTGGTACCAATAGTAGGAATCTTTCTTGTATCTATTGTATGTGCCGTTTCCTTCATCATCAGCATCAACATAGATGAAACCATATCTTTTTGCCATTTCTCCTGTAGAACAGCTGATGACATCAATTACAGTCCAGGGGGTGTAACCGATAAGGTTAACTCCATCATCAATAGCTAAGCACATTTGTTCGACATGATCTTTGATGTATGAAATACGATATGGATCATGAATTTTTCCGTCTTCGAATACATCACGAGCTCCGATACCATTTTCGGTAATCATAATAGGAACTCCATATCTATCGTAAATGTGGTTTAATGTGTATCTTAATCCTACTGGGTCAATTTGCCAGTTCCATTCTGTAGCCTTAAGATAAGGGTTCTTTGCACCACCCATGATGTTTCCTGAAACTTGCGTTGCATCTTTTTGGGTGGTGATGCAATTTGTCATGTAGTAAGAGAAAGAATAGAAATCACAGTGTCCTTCTTTTAATACCTTAAGATCTTCATCGGTTACTTCGAAATGAATGTTATTTTTTTCAAAATAACGTTTCATAAAGTATGGATATTCACCTTTGATTTGTACATCTCCTGAGAAACAGTTTCTTAGTTGATCTTCTTGTTGTGTAGCTAGGACATCTTCTGGTTTAGGTGTTAATGGGTATACAGTGATATGACAAATCATGGTACCAAATTTAAATTCTGGGTTAATTTCATGCCCCATGATAACGGTTTTAGCAGAAGCTACAAATTGATTGTGTAGTGCTGCATAACGCTTGTTTGGATTATCTTTTTGGTCTGAAAAATTTTCTGTTCCAGGATTTTTGATACCACCGTGATTCCAGTTACCAACAGGAGTGGTTAAATCATTGATTTCGTTGAATGGAATCCAATATTTAACTACATCTTTATATCTTGTTAGGATTGCTTTTGCGAAATGTAGGTAACAATCGATGGCTTTTCTGCCTGCCCAACCATCTGTAGTTTCTACCATTTTTAATGGCATTTCATTATGGTAAATAGTTACCAATGGTTCAATTGAATACTTTTTTAATTCGGCAAATACTTTATCATAAAATTCTAATCCTTTTTCGTTAGGTTCTACTTCATCTCCGTTAGGGAAGATTCTTGCCCAAGAAATAGACATTCTATACATTTTTAGTCCAAGTTCATGGAATAATGCGATATCTTCTTTATAGTGATGATAAAAATCTGTTGCCTTGTGACTTGGGTAATAGTATTTG
>CAKUTY010000007.1 GCA_934692455.1 uncultured Erysipelotrichaceae bacterium | reverse complement strand
GCCATATCTTCTTTTACATAATCATCACTATCTAAGAAGCCAAAAAACTCAGTATTAACTTTACTAATACCGAAGTTTCTTGCGTCAGATATACCACCATTGCCTTTATAAAAATAATGTATGTTATTTTCACTATATCCCTTAACAATACCTTCAGTATTATCGATAGAACCATCATTAACCACGATAATATCTACTTCTACAGTTTGTTTAAGTAAAGAATCAATGGCTCTTTTAATAGTCTTTTCGCCATTATAAACAGGCACAATAATACTTAATCTATTCATATGACTCCTTCTTGGTGTTTTGAATCAAATAAGCACACAATAAAGTCATAAACATATTTGTAGTAAATTGATCTAAACCATGTCCTGATAAATATGAAGTTACTATTCCTAAAGATAACGACATAAGAGTAACTATATTAAACATTGTCCATTTCTTATATTTAACACTTATTAAAAATTTATAAACCACATATAGTAATAGGCAAATCCAAGGACCCATTATCAAAGGGAAACCTAAATAGCCAAACGAATAGGCTTGTAGTAAGAAGTCTTGTTCAATATTGATTCCTCCCCACATAAACAAGCTATAAGTAAAGCCGGTTAGCTTTTGTGGAGTTGTTAGATATTGCCATTTGTAATTATAGAAAATCTTTTCTACTTGTCTTGCATTAGCACGATCTTCTAATTCATAATTAAAAATCAAATCAACCCAGAATTTTGGATCAACATGGTAGTCATACCAATATTCATAATAAACTGATTGAGTAACACCCATTAAGAACTTATATTGTTCAAACATATAGACATAATAGTCAACCCAAGCAGCAGAGAATGGTTCAAAGCCTTCAGCTCCTTCCTCAATGCCCTTACGATAGCCTTCCCTTATAGAATCATCCATTTTTAATGTTGAAAAATCAGCTGCATCAAACTGTTGATTCTGATAGGCAGGGCAATAAGGAATAATACCAGCATTCATAAGTGTCAAAACTACGCAAAAACCTGCAAACCACTTATTAAAAGTTCCTGTCTTAATAATCCTTGTAAAGATATGAATAATCAAAACGGTAGGTGGAATCAATAAAGCACAGTAAGCAGCAACCCTAGTTCCTAGGATCATCATAGTTAAACTATCAAATACAATTAGAATACCAATTATTGTCTTTTTCTTCTTATTTTTTTCTTTCAAAAAGAAATAATACATCAACGGTAAAACCATTGTCATTAAAATGCCAATCGTATTTCCTTCTTTAAAGAAAAATTTAGTCGCATAGTTTCTAGGATGATGAGTAGTGGCATCAAAGGGCAAAGAAAACCAATCAATAATATTACCAGCCATATCTGTCTCATACGTTGTTCTTCCAACCATAAAAAGATTTGAAACAACAATAGGCAATGAAACAAACAAAGAAATGCACATAGTAATATTTCTTAAAATAGTTTCTTTTAAATCACAAAACTCATATGCGTAAACAAAACACAACGGAATTAATAAAGTCGCAATATAAAATACTTCATCATATACCGTGAAGTAATAAAGATTAGTTAAATGAATATTATCTTGTAGATAAAAACCCGTTAAACAGTGAGGAATAAAATAAACTATCAGTAATATTAGATAAATACTAGAAAAAATTATTACTCTTTTTTTGTTCTTCTCACATAACGAGAAAACCCCAAATACTAATAGGGGATATACTACAAAGTTTACTAAGGTTGTGAATCTAAACGGTAGAACTTTTGCGAACAAATAGTCCAACTCATAAAAGGGATGCAACGCAATTAGCACAAAAATTAAGCTAAATAATCTTTCTTTAGTTAATGGTTTTTTTAACATCTTAAGCCTTTTTAAATACAATCTTATTAATAGTATTCACAACTGTAGGTTCTTTTAATATATATAACATAAACGCATATACAATCATTCCACTTAGTGCTTGTAAAGCATTTGAATAGATCTTAGCGCCAAAGATTGTACCTACAAAATAAATAACAACACCCATCACAAAAGCACTAATAATACTCTTAACAGTAGTATCAAAAGCACTTAGTTTAATCTCATCCTTCATATATAACCATTGAACTAAAGTAACTGTAAATTCAGCACAAACGCTACCGATACAAGCACCAACAGCTGCCCATCTTGGAATTGTATATAAATTGATTGCCATATTAACTACAGCACCCGCAATAATTGATTTCGTATACTTAGCAGTGTTGTTGGTAGGTACTAAATACTGAATACCAAAGACATTCGATAATGAAATAAAGATAATAATTGGACTCAATAATCTAACCAACAAAATCATATCATTAGCCTGCTTAGGTGTATACCAAGGATAGAAGAATTCAGACACAACTTCTAATGCTACAAAGATTGGTAAAGATAAAATAATAGCCAACTTAAATGTTGTGTTGATATAACCACTAACTTCATCTTTATTACTGCTCTTATTGAACACGTTGGCAATTCTTGGCATAACCACAGCACCAATAGAAGTAACAAAATACAAGAACATCTTAACAAAACTTTGAGATGTCTTATACAAATTCAATTGGCCCTTATCATCAACAAAAGTTCCAAGTAATGTTTGATCTAATAGGGTATATACATTAATCGCAATAGTAGGCACAAACAACGCAAAAGTACCTGCGAAGTGTTTTTTATAAGCATCTTTAATACTAAATGGTACTTTATCAATATGTTTCTTTAAGCCAAAGAAAGTAGCGATTTGTCCTAAGAAATCAGTACCAGAATTAATCAATGTGAAAACCCATAAATCACTTGGCGTTTTAACAAAAGAGAAAATTAATAAAACACCTACTAACTTAACAATAATATTTCTAATAGAAACAATCTTAAAATCTTCAACGCCATAATAGAACCACGAAATATCAAAGGCACTAGATAACATTGATAGACAGATTAAATAATAGATAATCTTAAAATCTTTCACAAAGAATGCTGTATATCCTAAGTAAAGAATAGTTACAATCATCATGTTAATAAATTGCATAGAAAGGATTTCAAAGAAATTTCTACTTAATTCCTCACGATTATCTCTTACTTTAGCAATTTCTCTATTACCATAGGTATTAACGCCTAATACGCCAAGTAGAATAAACCATTGTGAAATATTACTTGCAAAGTCATTAATACCCAATGTGCTTTCGCCAATATGGGCATAAGTATACTTAACAAGAAAGAACGGCAAAAATAGCTTAACGATTTGATAAGCTATGTTGTATATGTAATTTTTAACTAGTTTTTTATCCATAAGTATTATTATACTTTATAAAATCTTGTTTAGGGAGCTATTGAAGGATATAACAAAAATAATCACTCTTTTCAGGATAATATTCCAACATTTTGTTATAGAAATATTCCTTCATTTCATGTGTATACTCACCAATTTGTTCATAGACATATACCTTTGTATGATCTTCTAATTCAAATTCTTTAACCTTTTCAAATATAGAAGATATGTTCTCATCGTACATAATCGCTTCGCTAATCACTTTATACATATGTTGATAGTTTTCATCCATATAAAAGATTGGGTCACTAAGTACAAAATATTTGATACTACCGAAATCTCTAGGGAAACCATCTCTAATATCAAAGATATATGAGACCATATTTGGAAAATCTACATCCGGTAATAATACATTTCTAATCGCATCATCACAGAAATTGTTATCACCTGTAGCCACATAAGTATAAATACCTTCATCTTTTGATATGCCACATAAATAATCGGCTACATCAATTAATCCTTCTTTATAAGGATTAGGATTTACTAATCTTTTGGTCGTTGTAAAACCAGGTATTCTAGTTGGTATAAATACTAATAAAGACTGAATGATTAACAACAAGGCAATCACCGCATTAATATACTTATTAGTAATATTTTCAACACTGTACACAAATAAGAATAAAATCGGTAAACATATAATCAAATAATGATGTAAATCAAATGACTGAGTCATCCAGAACATTATTGTAGGTATTATCAACACAATTAGTAATTGGATTGATAATAATTTATTCGTCTTAAACAACCTTATTAATCCAAACAAAGAAATGACACAAACAATTATTGAGTAAAAATTAATAACCGCAAGTAACTTACCAGAATGATTGTAGTAAGCATATGCTTCCACATTGTTTGTAAGCATTACATTTTGTACAAAACCGCCAAAGAATACCAATAGCACAATTAAAGCTAATAACCCTGATAAAACAAATTTAATCGCATTATTTAAGTATTTTTTATTTTGATATGCATTATATATGGCTTTGATTAGATATGCTAAATAAGCACCTACAAGTGCATATAAATACCATCTTCTCTCAAACATTAAAAGTAAAGTTAAAATATTAAGAACCAAAATATCTAACCAATCAATCTTCTCATAATCAGTAAACAAAACAATTATGTAAAAGACTAATAGAGGGAATAAGCCTAAACAATCAACTCTTCCATAAAATAATGTTAACCACAAGGGATAGAATCCAATAAGCACAATTATAGGAACAAACTTATTATTAAAGTTTTTATAATACATCAACAATAACAAAATGATTGTTGGGATAAGGAAAAATATAAAATTTATTACACAGTAAAATGCATATGAGTTATTAATTATTAGTCCATAAAAATTAAATAACGATGGAAGATAACTGTAATCACTGTTATTAATGGTATTAAATGCCTTTAGGAATAAGCTTGAAGGGTCTTTCCAAAATATTTGAAGCATTTCCAAACTTTTAACATAATAGCCAGCATTGTCATAAACATATACTGCATCTTTTTCGAAATGGAAAAAGAGAAGGATACTTGCAATACCAATTAATATAATTACTAATAGATTAATTAAAATATTCTTAATATTCTTATTAAAAGTATCTAAATATCTACTTCTAACAACATAAAACAGCATCCCAAAAACAAATAAGGGATATATCATTATTGAAAGCAATCTATACACATTATTCATAATTATGCCTTTCTAATTTAATCATTAATATGCGGTTTTATTGTAAAAAGAGAAACCAAGCCAGCAGCAGCATAAGGAAGCAAATACATAAAGTATTGATAAAGATATATAGCTTTTACTTCCCAAAGAGTATGAAACAAGAAACCACCTATCACAATAATCATCCCAATCATTGAATATAGATTTAAACATTTTCTCTTTTTAATCATAAATGCAAACAATCCAAGCGCAATAACACTTGACACTCCATCCCAAAATATATTTAAAATATCATTGATTTTGCCACCAACAACATTTTTTACAAAATCACTATTATTCAACTCACGGAATTGATCAAACGTTTCATATTGAGGATTAGCCCAAGAAGATAAAAACTTTTGACTGTAAAAACGCAAAGCTACATTAGGCTTTTCTTTAAAATTACCTAACACACCATCAATAAAAGTTTGCGCACGCTTTTCTGTAAACTCAGGCATATATCCATTTTCAACATGATACACTTCAAACTCATTAAGATAACCTCCTGGTCTTCTTTGATCATAATTCAAACCATAGGCAAACCAACAAATAGTCGGCAATTTGGTATCACCATAGTCAATATCAGCTCTATTTCCCCAAAACTTTTGAAGGCCACTTGTACCACCATAAGTGCCCAATAAAGTTAGCAGTAAAACAAATAATACTACTATTTTTTTGGTATTAATCACATACAAAATTAATAATATAGCTTCTGCAATTAGAATAATCAAACTATTTTCTTTAATTGAAATAGAACAAATAATGAATAAACTAGAAAAAATTAGATTGAATATCTTTGTGTTCTTAAAATAATCCAAGAGAAACATCACTGATAATAATGCCATTGTATAAGATAGACAGTTTCCATATACAAAGAAACTATAAAATACAAATTGCATACTTCCAAACATCAACAAAACAAGAACACAATTTATCAATCTATTATTAAAGATATTATTTGTAATTCTGTACAAAGCAAAATATCCGATTAAAACAAAAATTAAATTAACAAATCTTATTGAATATAAAGCTTTTTCAACACCAAATAATTTAATATGAATAAAAAGATAAGTAACTAAACCCATATTATTTGGATAGACACTAATGTATGATTTATAGCTTAATGGAGCAAGATTACCAATCGCAATATTTTTTGCAGCTCTAAAGCAATTATAGGCATCATCTATTTCCCTTAATTCAATGTCATTTACAAATATCCATACAATACCAACAACAAAAGATACTAATAAAAATATCGATAAAAGATACTTATCTTTAATATGAAAAAAATCTTTTTTAATTAAATAATAAGTTAAAAATAATAAAACAAACAAAAATAGGATATTAACTATTGTTATTCCGTTATTGAACGAAACAAGATTACTAATCAATTCGTTTTCCATACGAACCGTAAAAAAGATGTTGCCAATTACATACAACAAAGTGAACGCTCCAAAGACAAACAACACTATTTTTTTTGAAAATATATTAATAAACTTTATCATCTTTATTGATCCTCATACTTTTAATTAAATAACCTAAGCATAAGCTTATAAACAACGATGTAGTTAACTCATCGAAAGTATGACCACTTACATAAGAACTGATATATCCTAAACATAAAGACATTAATGTGATTATATTAAGATGAGTCCACTTACCTTGTTTGTAACCAAACAATAATTTAATACCACAATAAGCTAATAATACAATCCATAATCCCATAATTAAGACAACACCAACAGGACCATAACTATAGTATTGTTGAACAAAATCTCTCTCAATAAGAATGCCACCTCTCATAAAAGTACCATATCCAAAACCAGTTAACTTTTGAGGCTTAGATAATTCATCCCATTTATATTTAGTAAATATAGTCTCTATTTGTCTTCCATTTACTCTTTCTTCTAAATCATAATCAAAAATTAAATCTACCCAGAATTGAGGGTCATGTTCATAACTATACCAAGTAGTATAGTAAACAGGTGGAGTTACATTCATCAAGAATTGATAATCTTCAAACATGAATACATAGAAATCACGCCAAGAAGTACTCCACTTTACAAGCTTATCAGCATCTTTTAATAAATCTTTACCTTGGGTTCTTTGTTTCTCATCACCCTTGATAAATACATAATCATCTGCATCGATTAATTGATTTTGATAAGCAGGACCATAAGGAATAATATAAGCGGATATTCCTGTCATCACTAATAAAAATACAAGATAGATGATTTGTAGTTTTTCTTTCTTTAATAACATTAA
The DNA here is from genome assembly GCA_934692455.1 of uncultured Erysipelotrichaceae bacterium. GTDB lineage: Bacteria > Bacillota_I > Bacilli_A > Erysipelotrichales > Erysipelotrichaceae > Colivicinus. The sequence goes on along the minus strand of CAKUTY010000007.1, from coordinate 17,280 downwards.
AAGAATGTAAATGAATAACATAGCTACAGGTATTAATGCACTGCAATAAGTAGCCAATCTAGTTGATAAGATAATCATAGCTAAACTATGAATAAGGATTAATAATCCAATTGAAGTCTTCTTAATTTTATTCTTTTCTTTATAGAAGAAAAAATAAAGGAAAGGTAAAACCATCAACATTAAAATACCAATAGTGTTTCCTTCTTCAAAAAAGAACTTTGTTGCATATCTTCTAGGATGGTGCCAAAACCTTGTATATGGTAAAGAAAACCACGTTAAGAAGTTGTCTATTGTATAGCCAACATAAGTAGATTTACCAAAAACAAATAAGTTAGAAATAAAAATAGGTAAAGCAGTTACACATGATAAACAAATGGTTACTCTTTTTACTATTTCTTCACCAATTTCAGTCAAATTAAATACATATACATAAACTAAAGGTATTAATAGAGTTAAAGTGTAGATAATTTCATCTTTAATGTTGAAAAAGAAATTATCTGTTAAATGAATACTACTTTGGATAATGTTGGCATTTCTACAATGTAGTACAAAGTAAACGCCAAACACAATTGCATAGATTCCAAATAAGATTCCAACTTTCTTCTTATTCTTTTCATTAAACCAGAAAGCTAGAATAACCAGTAATGGTAATACTAGAAAATCTATTATTGTGGTTAATCTAGGAATAGGTAGTTTATCACCAATAAGATAGTCTAATTCGATTATTGGATGTAGGGCAACTATTACGAATACAAGTGTAAATATATTCTCTTTTTTAAATAACTTTTTCATCCATTGAATTATATCATTTGAGGTTTTTTATGCCATATTAGGTAGCTCTTATATTAAAAATTTCATAAAATAAAGTAATGAAAAACAGTAATTTTATTAAAAAACATAAATACTTTATAAGTCTATTACTCCTATTAAGCATTGCCGCCATTTTAATGTTTCTTCCTAGCTGGATTAAAGGAAACTATTTTGTTGGAGGAGGAGATGTAAAAACCCAGTGGTATCCTTTTTATACTTTAAATAGAAGAACAACAATTAATGCATTAAAAGATCATACATTGCCTTTTTATTCCTTTGTATTATTCCTAGGAAATAACATATGGGCATCTAAGTCAAGTTATGGATTATTTGATATCTACAATATTTTTACCTATATAATAAACAATAATTATTTCTTTATTTATGGCTTACAATGTTTCGTTAAAATATTAGTTTCAGGCCTTTCTTGTTATTTACTAATAGATAATATTTACAAGAATAAAAAAACTTCTTTATTAGCAGGTTTATGTTATGGCTTATCTAGCTTTGCTATATATTTTACTTCACAGCCTGGTTTTTTATCATTCTATTCTTTAGTACCACTATATTTTTTAGGAATAGAATTGTACCTAAGAAACAACAAAAAGGTTTTATTCATAATTATCGTTTTTATTCTTTTATTAACTAATTATTATCTTTTTGTAGCTTTATCTTTATTCAGCCCTTTATATTTTTTGTATCGTTATTACAACATTAATAAATCATTTAAAAACGTAGTAGTTTCAACGTTAAAGCTAATAGGATATTATTTTGTTGGTGTATTATTATCAGGAGTTGTAATAATTCCCGCTTTCCTATATGTTGTTCAAAACGATAGAATCGGTGCTTATGAAATATCATTATCTTATGACGATTTAAGCGTCTACTTTCATTTATTCATTTCTGCATTTGTTCCAAATCATACATATATTTATGGTAATAATATTTTTGATATAAATGACCATACTCTTAAAGAAATAACATTGTATTCTGGTTCATTAATCGGATTATTAACACCTCAATTCATTTCAGATGAAGATAAGATTTTTAAAAAATCAACAATTTTGGTTTATCTTGTTTTATTGGTTATTACTTTTACACCGTTTTTTTCAAGTATTATCAATGGATTAAGCGGCCCATGTTTCAGATGGTTTTTAATCTTCATTATCTTTAACGTTATTGTTTCATCAAAATATATAAGTAATACAAAACTTATTAATTTTAAAGTTTTAAAAATTTCATTAATAGTTGAAATAACTCTTATATTTTTATTATACTTTGCTGGCTTGTTGTATAAGGGTTATTCATTTGGTGATTATAAAGTTCAATTTTTAATATTCGTAATTACGATATTCTTCTTTGTGTTAAATTATATATTTATTAAAAAGGGCAACAAACAATTAGTTATCACTTGCTTTATAGAACTAGCTCTTTTCTCTTGTTTTTATGGATACAAATCACTAATCACATCTATATCAAAAGATGATATAAATAATGTTACTAATGTTCTAGCTGATAATGATAATTACAACAATTTGAGAGATTATTTTATATATTTGGACAAAGAAAACGAGCATGATTATTTCAGAATTTATGTCCCTTATAAAGATTTGTATTGGTCTTTTTCGCACGATTTAAGCATCATCTATAATTTGAACGGCTTAATGTCGTACGATTCAACATTTGCGCCCAGTTTTATAAAAATGTGTCTTTTAAACAAAGAACAAATAGTTGATGTGATCGATTGGGAATTTAATATCCTAGATACTAATATAATGAATTTTTTAAGCACAAAATATTCAATAACATTAAACGAAGAAGATATTCCTTTTGATAATTATGAAATCGTTGATAATTCATATAGAGGTTTGATAGTTGCTTTAAATTTGGATTATAGACCAATAGTTAGTTTATATTCTAAATCTATTACTTATAATGAATTTAAAAATATCTATCAAAATGATACCTCTTTATTAAATGAATATATTGTCACTAATTCTACTATAGGTAATATTAATAAATCTGAAGGCATCTGTAACAATATAGAATACTATGATAATTATTTTGGTTGTGATTTAACTTCATCAAATGATGGATTTGCAGTACTAGGGCTTCCATATGATGAAGGGTGGAAAATCACAATAAACGGAGAAAAGGCTAGCTACATTGAGTGTAACGGTGGTATGATTGGCTTTAACGTCCATGAAGGCAATAATGAAATTAGAATGTATTTCATGCCAAAAGGATTTAAGCTTGGCTTAATTTCAACCATTATTGGCGTATGTGTATTTGTTTTATTACTAGTAATAGATATTATTAGAAAAAGTAAGGCTATCTAAGTTTAATTACTGCGTATTTAGCAGTTGAATATTCTGATTTAGAATATGTACCATCTTTGCATACATAATCAGCTAAGTTTGTATATTCGCTATCAATATCTAGATATAACCCGTTATCAACTATTAAAATGTCATAGTCACATTTTTTTAACAAATCAATAACTTGATTATATTTAGGCTCATTTTCAGGTCTAAAATTATCATACGCAAAATCATGAGGGAAGAAGATTAAATACAATTCAAAAGAAACATCATCATATTGCGCATAATTGTATCTTTTTTCCTTGCCAATTAGATAAGAACTGTTTTTAATAAATGGTCCCATATAAAAGGTTTGGTTAATAATCTTAGGATTTTTAATGTCGTAATCATTAATCATTTGTCTTACATTTCTAATTAATTCTAATTCACTATTTTCTATCTTATAAATAGGGTTGTAGTCATCATCAGGTATAAAAGTTTCATGATAATACATTGGGATTTGTACATAAGATAAAACAATTGAAATAACCAACACAACTACTGTTCCAAATTTTTTGATGCACTTATTTTCTTCTAGGAAATAGTTAATAAAATATAAAATAGTAAAATTATTAACTATGATGTCATAAGTGCGATAATAAACCCAATTAATCTTGTTTATAAATGTGCAAGTAAATGGATTATAAATTACTATAATCAACGCCCAACAAAGAATGGAGAACTTTGATTTTCTATTCTTGATCAAATAATAGAACATTGTGATCAATATCAAAGGATTAAATAAATAATGTCTTATATCATTAAACATGAAATAATCAAATGACATATCAGCTATTTCACTATAATTATTTGTAAAAGCATAGAAATCAAACAAATTATGAGTAATACTATATGACAATACAACTAAAATAAGTGTTATTAAAGCTATAGACGCATATTTAACTTTATCGTTTCTAAACATTTTAATAATATAATCATTCAAGAACCAAAGAATAATAAACAACACTAAAGTAGCTACAGGCACATACCATTTCTGTCCTAGTTTCGTAATCAAAATATTAACAACAGGCACATAACAAACAACCACATAGTATTTAATTATGTTATCTTCACTATCGACTAACGCAAAGAATAAACCACATAAGAAGAATACTAACGCAAAAGTACCGGTAGAGGCAAAGGCACACATACCAAGCATTAAGATAAAACATATAAATAAATCAACTTTATCTTTATTTTTAAAATATCTAAATAGAAATATTGTAGTTAAAGCATGAATCGCCATTCTGAAGTTATTACCAATAAAACCAAAAACATTATTATAGTAAAGATTGCCTAAGAAAAAGACTAGTAAACACATAAAAGATATATTCAATAGCTTATTCTTGCTATTAATTTCCTTTATGCAAATAATTGATGTTGCGATAAAAAACATCTCTTGTAGTATCTCAAATACCCACACAATACCTGGTAGTATTTCAAAAGTAATACCAATTATGCCAAGGGCTTTTTGTACCACCCACAAGAAAACGCTAATGAAATAATAATAAGATTGAAAAACATAAGTAATCCACTGCACATCCGTATTTGGATAAGTTCCAAAATGAGGATGCAAAGAGTTCAACTCATGATTTCCGATATTAAAGCTTATTGTATTCACATAATACAAAGTATCAAAACCATGAGGATCACCCAGTGTTCTGTGATATGAAATGTACATTTCAAAAGCTAATAAAACGAAAAATAATAAATATAATTTGTAGTTAAATTTATAGGATATCTTTTTAATATTCTTAATTATTAGAACAACACTAATTAAAAACAGTATTCCATAGAAAATAGCTAAATGATAAAAATCACCGTTAAATGCAGTAATTGGCCATGACAACACATAAAGTATTGCCATAGTCACTGTCAACCCAATCACAAAAGAAAAATCCAATGGTTCTTTTTTAATCTTTAAAAAAAATAAACGACCAATTAATTCAAAATATACTAATAATACAAAAGGTAAAATAAAATAAATCATAATTTAATCAAAATAAAATAATTCATAACTATCATTGCTATAGATAGAATATCCATATCCGCATTCAGAAACTGCATATACTACATATTGCCATTCTTTAGCATCTTCATTATAGTAGTCAAGACTTTTATCTAAAACTAAATAATCAATTCCAGATTCTTTAAGATACTTGGCCATATTATTATAATCAGCTTTAATTTCTTTGCAACGTTCACCTAGATAATTAGGTGGATAAAACATTGAATATACTTGTTTTTCAGCATAAGACCAGTTTTCATTCAATGGAAGCGTCCTTCCATAAAGGTATCTACAATTAGGAATCACGCTCTCAGTATATAAATTTGTTGTAACTATATATCTTTCATCACCAATATACTCTAATTCGTTCTTTAATTTATTTAAAATATCGAACTCATCAGTGCTCATTTTCATAATTGGATTATAACTGTTTGATGGCACAAATTTTTCATGAAAATATAAGGGTGTTTTGAAATTTGTATTATTTATAGAAATTAATAATAAAATCGTTAAAGAACCAAAATATATATATTTATTATTCAATCTATCAAACAACATGCTACCGAATAAAAATATATTAAATGGATTAACAATGATATCTAGAGCACGATAATATACAACATTTAATTTATTTAAAATTGTACAATTAAATGGTGAGAAAAACACCAAAAATATAATAATGAATATCCTTATTAATTTATTGCTATGTTCAAACACTAGCGAATACGCCAATAAGGACAATATCAATAATCTATAAATCAATTCATTTTTACCTAGAAATTCATAAAAAGTAAAATAACTAAATGTCATATCAGCTCTTTCACTATAGTTATCGAAAAATGCTCTGAAATTAAAAACATCGCCAGTTACTTTATAAGACAATAGGAAAGTTGTTAAAAAAGATAACGAAAGAACAATTAGTAATACATATTTTTTGTTAAAAAATTTTATCAAATTATCATTCAATAAATACATTGCGATGCACATTAACAAAACGCCGACAACAGATAATACCAACGGCATTCTAGCAGCAACACATGCCAAGTTTATCAAAGGCATAAACAGTATCAATGCATACCATTTAAATATCTTTTTATGAGTTTTTACTAATATAAAAAAAGAACCAAACAACAAGAAAACACTTGTGAATACACCTGTTGATGAAAAAGCACAAGCCGACCACAAACAAACAGCAAGCAGCATCCAATTCTCTTTAGTATCATTATTCAATAGTTCGTGTAATGCCATTATTGCATAAGCAATCGCAAACTGCCTATAAGAATTACCATAAAAACCAAATACGTTGTTCCAATATATTTTTCCTAAGAAGAATAGGAAAATAAATAAAAGCACATATTTAAGATACTTTTTATCTTCACAAATATACCTAGCACTATTTATTACTATTGATGCAAAATAAAAATTAAATAATATTTGAAAAATCCAAATAATCACTGAATAATTATTAGCAATAGTTACATAGGACAATAGTTTAACCGCTATATAAGTAAAGCACGATACAAAATAAAAGTATGATTGAAATACATATTGTTTTGATTGCCCACTCACATAGCCACCGTAATATAAATCCGTTGTATTCATATGTTTTGCTTTTATGTTTGTAGATATTAGGTTTAAATAGAAGGTTGAATCAAAGCCACTACTGTCCCCTAATGCAGTATTGTAAGAATAATAAATCATTACAAATACAAAAATTAACACTAACGCCCAATCAATAACAGATATTTTCCATTCGATTTTTTTGCGATATTTTACAAGCAGTAGTATTGAAACCACAAAATATAATGCGTATATTGTAAAGACCAACCAAAAAGAACAATTTGAGTAAGATAATATACTAGTTGATATATAAGCAAAAGCCATAAACAACATTAGCCCAAAAGGAAAAGCGAGTTTTACTTTATTAAAATTAATAAAACTTAAAAATAATTTACCCGTAAGTTCAAAATATCCTACGAGCAACATAGCAACTAGAAAATAATAAATCATGCCTATATTATAATTCATTTATGTTTTACACCTTTCGCAACAATCCATATAAATGAAACACCACCTAAAAAGCTTAATAATAACCCTTGTTTTAAATAAGGAGTACCATAATAAAAATTAATTTCATTAGAATCTTCATTGGTGATTACACCCAAGAAACCACCATTAATATTTATTGTCTCTAACTTATTTCCGTTTTGATCAACAACATTCCAACCGCTACTATAAGGAATTGAAACAAATAATAAAGACTTTTCATTAGTATCTAATTTACCTTTAAAATACTGTCTATTATATTCAACTATTTCAAGTTGGACACAATTGTTGTTTTTAATATTTTGTACTTTATTATAATCATCATTTTTTACATAAGCTACCTCTAGGATGTTATTTCTTTGGACATTACTTTCTTTCACAAACTTTCCATAGGTAAAGCCAATGTGATTATAGTTATTTATTTTATAAATATTAAAATTATTTAAATTCGTAATTAATTCATAATTGGTATCATCAACATTTGAAGTAGTTATGTAGTACTTAACCCCTAACAATTTAAACGTTTCTAAATCATTTAAATCAATCAGCCAATCATTTATTCCTTTTGAATTTAAAAAATTATTTAGAGTGCTATCATAGGTAGAATCATACGTTGTAACAGACATGTATGAATTATTTATCGAATCATTTAAGTTTAACCAGCTATATGGCCACAATTCATCAGAATCAAAATATATTCTAAACATTTTATCTTCATCGTTTTCAATAAAATACTGTAAGTATTCCTTATTGTAAGATTCTTCTCCATTGCCATATATGCCGTAAGTTGCATAAATAGAAGCAGCATATAATAACATTACGTTTACAATCACAATGGTACTTAATAATATTTTGTTTTTTACATAAAAATAAGAATATAAATATAATAACGAAAAAGATAATATATTAATTAATATACTTATTGAATATACTTTAAGGTCAATCTTGTATGTAAATATAAAAATTAAATACGAAACCATATATATTACATATAGAAAATTAATCTCACAAAGATAATATTTATTAACTTCATAATTTTCAAATGTATAGGCCGTTACTAACAAATGATATAATTCTAAAAGAAAAATAAATCGTAGACTTGGAACACTAAAACCATGAATAATACTATTTATTGGTTTAATTAATAGACATAGTATTATCAACGCTTCACCAATAAACCATATCTTCTTTTCTTTTTTGTTTCCTTGTCTATATAAAATTATGAAAGCTAAAATAAATAAAATACTCGCATATACACCAAATTCACTACCATAATGCGTATTTTCATAAAACATATACGGTGGATTTCCAGATCTAAAATTAAATGCGGGAACAATAAAACTAGTAAGGATACTTACAATATTTTTATAATTCCAAACTATTGAACCAGAATTAATATTTCCAACTCTTGGATTATTTTTAATATATGCATATAAAGGTAATAAGAAAACCCCACACAACATTATTCCGATTAAAAACGAAATAATTAATGGTACTGATTTCTTTAGGATATCTAAAATAGATAATTTATATCTTAATTGATTTGACTGTATAAAATATAGAATCAAAAAGAAGCAGGTTGAAAATAATAGTTCATAGCTTTGTAAAAAAAGAATGGCAATAATTAATGTAAAACCGATTCTTTTATTATCTTGTATATATCTTTCGCAAAAATAGAATAATAGTGGTAGTAGACAATAAAAACGATGAAAGGTATACGTGCCCGTATAAGTCATTACGAAACCGCCTAAGGCGTATATTATTGAAATAATGATTTGTAGATAGTTTTTCTTAATACCATATTTATCTAAGAAAACAAGCATTGTTATTCCAGACAGTACAATTGTAATAATAGTTGTTATCGCAAACAACATGTCATAATTGATGTTTCCGTTATAAAAAATAAAAAATGGAGTAATTAAAAAATCGCCTATACCATACATTAACTTAGATGCTAAGTAATCATTGCCCAGGAAAGTATTCCAAGAATAAACAGCTAAAGTATGACTACTTATGGATTCTTTAATAATTTCATACCATTCTTTATAAAAAACATTATGTTGAAATAATTGATCATTATACCAAGCGAATACAGCTCCTTGAAATAATGTTTTATAAAATAGACAACAACAAAAAATCAACAATATAGTTGTAACAATTATAGTGTTTCTAAGTTTTTTTGTACCATTCATTCTTAAATTATTTTATCACAATGCTATAATTACCTTATGTTTAATGTACTATCAAAGATTGAAAACATAATTTTTCTATTCTCGTTATTAATAATCATAGTTCTAAATATCTATGGGTCAATCTTTATGCTAGCATCATATTGGCCATGTCTTGATAAAAACATGCTTATTCCATTTGTAATTAGTTTACTGTTAATAATTACCTTGATTTATTTTTATAATAAATTCAACATCTCTAAAAACAAAGCGATAGTAATCTCACTTATAGTTACTCTAACAAGTGTTTCTTTTAGGTTATACCTAAATAAATCTTTTAATGTGTACCCAACAAGCGACCAATGGCAGATGTTATCTGGTTTAAATACTTTAATAAACGAAAATGATTTTAGTCCATTAGATAAGTATAGATACTTTGGCATCTATCCCCATATTGCGCTATTATATTTTCCTTTATATTTGCCAATTAAACTATTTAAATATAACGCATTGCCTTACTATAATTTAAATGCTTTTGCGATTCAAATTTCATTTATATTATTATCTTTATCTATAAAGAATATTAAAGGACTAAAAGAAGGCTTCTTTACTTATTTATTTTTAAATTTATTTATCCCATCATATTTCTTAAACTTTGTGATTTATGGTGATGTTATTTCATTATTCTTTATTTCTTTAGCATTATTAATTTTGTCTATAAATTTTAATGATTTTTTAAAATTAATATTATCATCATTTTGTATTGGCACATCTTATTTGGGAAGAACAAATAGTATTGTTTGGATAATCGCTTTAGTTATTGTACTTATCCTTTATACCAAGAAACCATTAAATACTACATTAGCTATTGGCATTTCGACCATTTGTTTTATTAGCCCAAAACTATTTACGGAATCATTCTTAAACAATAAAGCTAATAATAATATTTATAATTATTCGTTGCCAACATCTTCTTGGATATATACAGGCACAGGCTATAGTATACCTGGAGATGCTGGTATTTATAATCCATTTGGTTTAGATACATTGTTCGACAATGATTGTGACCATAATAAAACTGATTCTATTGTTAAAGAGGCTATAAAAGATAATTTATATAATCTTTCCAACCCAAAGTCAATGACATTATTCTTAAAAAGAAAAAACGAGAATACTTGGTGTGACCCAGACTTTGAGTCAATGGGTTTTGTTATGCCTAATAGCGGTTATGTTGTAGAACAATTTGTAGAAGAAGGTTACCGCATTCCTGTAGGTACCGCTCAAGAAGATGCTACCTATACAAATAAAATAGGTGATTTCGTCTATAGTAATTTCATGACAATTCGTCTATTAGAAAAAATCTATTTATTTATTGTATTATTAATTCCATTTTTAACATCTATATTCAGAATAAAAAATAATGAATACACTAAATATTCATTATTTTATCAATTAAACTTCGTTGGTTTTTTCTTGTTACAGTTATTCATAGAAACCAAACCAAGATACGTTCTTATCAGTTTTATTCTTATGATTGTTTTAGCAGTATATGAACTTCCATATCTTACTAATGAATTTCATAAACAGTATAAGAATCATTGTCATATAAAGGAATAAAAGCTTCCTCTATTTTATATGTTAAAGGCAAGTAAACATCATTTTCATATATAATCTTATTTTTCGACAATATCAGCAATTTATAGTCAGATTCTTCTAATAGTTGATTTACTTTACTGTAATCAACATCCTTGAAGCCATACTCATCTCCGTAATAGTCCTCTGGATAAAAGATTGCGTATAAGTCCCAATCTTTTTCTACGCCATTAAATTGTTTTCCTCGATTATATAAAGTTTTTAAATAAGGAAACTCGGTTCTTATTTGGTAAATAGAAGATATAACTTTTGCGTCTCTTATATCATTTTGCGTTATATAACTCTTTAGGAATAATAAAGTATCTGCTGTATCATTATCCATTTTTAATAACTCGTTGTAGTCTTCACTCTTATCAAAGCCTTCTCCTGGAGGATGATATATTAATTGTTCATAACCAATATAAAAACTCGCAAATATCAAAACAATATATAAAGAATATTTGTACATTTCTTTTAACTTGATATCGTTAATCGCTTTAAATCCTATAAACAAAGTTAAATAGTTAATAACAATATCATAATTCCTATAGAATACTGGCATATATTTATTTTGAATAGGTGCTGCAAAAGGATTAAAGAACACTAAAGTAGTCATAATCAGCATCTTTATCAACTCATTATCCTTATTTTTAATAAACGCTAGTAATATAACAAAGATGTAAATATTATTCGCAACACTTCTCCATAAATTACTGAAATCAGTATAATCCCACGTCATATCTGACCAACCCGACCAATTGTTTAAAAAGGCAGCAAAATCAAATAAGTTATGGGTTATCTTAAAAGACAAAATAATTAGAAGTAAAGCAGGGATAATCATTAGTAATTTCTTCTTATTTAATATTTTGAATACTTTATCTTCAAAAACAAACATTATCACATACGTAATAGTTACAACTAGTATTACGATAATTGAATACTTATATGCTTGAAATAAACAATTTAAAAGTGGTAAATATGAACCAATTAACAATATTCTAAAGTTATTCTTTTTATTTGACATATAGACAAAAATCATAAAAGTCAAAATAAGAACAAGTGTTGAATTACTATTAGCACAGGCAGCGTTAGCATAATTGTAAATAGCAACTATCATTAAATATTTATTATTATCTTCTTTAAAGAATAGATTTAAATAATAAAGGCAATATGAAACCATAATCATTCTAAACGAATTACCAAGATATGCTTGTTCACTATTCCAATAAAAATTACCCATGAAAAAGATAATAAATATATATGCAAACAATTGAACCCATTTATTATCAATATTTATTTTCTTAATAAAATTAACTACCATTTCTGCTATGAAGACATATAAAACGATTGTATACATCCATGTATGTTGAGTATAGTAAAAGAAATCAATATGTATCACATTACAAATTCCGTTAATTAAATAATATAGAACGCTAGCTAATTTATAGTAACTTTGAAAAGAATATCCTGTATAAAAGCCATTGCCAAAACCATTACTATAATCAAGCGCATTGATATTAGAACCATAAATTGTTGATCCAATCATATTAGTATAGGTTATTGTGTCATAACGCCATAAAGAGCCTACCGCGTTTTTTGATGCAAAGTATATTTGTAATCCAACAAGTAATATAACTATCACAAAATCTATTGTTTCTATATTATATTTTAAATATTTTCTATTTTTTAATATAAAAATCAAAAGTAATAAAAAGTAAAATAAAGTAATCAACAACAAAACAATAAACCTAACATTTAAAATCACCAAAGGAAAACATATTACGTAATACAATCCTAAGATAAGCACAAAACCAAAAAGCCCATTAAATATAAATGAGCTCAATTTGAATTTGTTTAAAAATACATTTCCTAATAATTCTGAAAATATTACAAGAAACAACGGTAACAAAAAATATTGCATAGTTATTCCTTGTTGTTATGATTCAAATAAGATTCAATATAGTATCTAGGTCTCTTCTTAGTCTCAATAAATGTCTTACCAACATATTGGCCTATAACACCAAGACACACAAGTTGTACACCACCGATAAACCAAATAGAGGCAAACAACGATGTCCAACCTTGAATTGTATGTCCACTAGCGTGTTGTACTAAAGAATAAATAACTGCGATAATCGCAATTAAGATAGCTATAAAACCAAGATAAAGAATTAGTGTTAATGGTTTATCGCTAAAAGAAGTAACACCATTAAACGCAAAAGAAAGCATCTTCTTTAAAGGATACTTTGATTCACCCTTTAATCTAGGAGATCTCTTGTAATAAACACAATCAGTCTTAAAACCAAGTTCTGGAGCTAAGCCTCTTAAGAATAAGTGTGTTTCAGAATATAAAGATAATTCATCTAGAGCTCTATTAGACATCAATCTGAAGTCAGCGCTATTGTATACAGTTTTTGCGCCCATATAGTTCATTAATTTATAGAAAGCTTCAGCAGTAAATTTCTTAAAACCACTGTCACTTGTTCTATCATTTCTAACACCATAGACAATGTCACAACCTGAATAGTACTTCTCAACCATTTCTTCAATAACACCAACGTCATCTTGTAAGTCAGCATCAATTGAAATGGTTACATCCACTTCATCTTTTACTTGCATTAAACCAGCTAGCAACGCATTTTGATGTCCCTTATTACCGGCTAAATTTAAACCATGCACATATTCACTATTTTCATATGCGTTTTTAATAACATCCCAAGTCTTATCCTTAGAACCATCATTAACATATAAAATAAAACTATTTGACTTAACAACTTCTCTTTTAACTAAGTCTTTCATCAAATCATTTAATACTTTATCAGTATCTGGTAGTGCTTCCTCTTCGTTATAACAAGGAACTACAATTGCTAATCTTTTAATCATCTTATTTTTCCTCTTCAATTTTTAAACAGTTATTATTAGATTCTAATTCAGACAAATCATATTCATGAACATGCTCATTATTAATTAAACATCTAATATTTTCTTTAATACTTTCTTTAGTATAACCAACAGTATTGTATCCATATTCATTTAATATTCTATAACTTGGACTGTTATCACAACAAATCCCTAAAATATCTTTCTTTAATAATAAATATTCTACTATTTTGCTAGGAAGATACGGTTGAACCTTAGCGTTGGGCATAATAGTGTCAAATAAGACTAGGATATCTGCATTTTTCATCATATCAATTGCTTTATCGTAGTTAACTTTATCATGTACAACAAAAACATCTTCTAAATTATTTTCTTTAATATAAGCTACATCTTCTTTTTGAATCTCGCTATATTGATGAAATACTATTTTATCTTTTAAACGCACATCTTCTTTTTTAAGTTCTTTTAATGCTTCTAAGAAAGTATCTATGATTCTTAAGCCATACAAACGTCCTAGATGCACGGCTTGCTTTGGATGATTAGGTTTATGTTTATAATCTATTAAATCTTTATACATCTTCCAATTATCTATATAACAAAGAGGTAAGATAATTGACTTCTTTTTTAACTCATCACTATTAGGATATTGATTTAAAGTAAAATCACGTTGTTCCTCACAAATAAAAATTAACTTATCAGCATTTTTAATCGCAACCTCTTCATATTTATTATTCATATAAATAAAAGAACCAACATTAAAGGCTATGCGATAAAAAACACTTCTTTTTTCTAAGTTAGGATCTTTTTTATAAGGTGATCCTTTTATAGGATCAGAAAACGATGCATACCATATCACATCCTTATTTCTTTTCTTAATTGCACTACCGCATATATGACTTATGCCAGGAACAGAAGAAGTAAAAATATACTTATAGTTTTCTTCTTTATATTTTTTTACTGCACTTTTTACATATCTATACATATTAATCAAGCCAAGTGGCAATCTCAAAGGATGATTAATGCATATTGTATTTTCATATTCGGTTGTATATTCGATATTAAATTTATTAAAATCTTTATCTTTTTCTAGCTCTTTTTTTATACCAGAATCTTCTTTTCTTTTTAAAGCTAAAACATCAATAGGGATATTTAAATGCTTAAGTCTTTTATAAGTCAATAAAGTAACTGTATCATTAGCCGGAACAAAAGAACCAGGTATTACAAATATCTTATTTTTCATTTTTTTCTAATTCTTCAATCTTCTTCTTTAACATTGCGATTTCATAATCTAACGCAACAATCTCTTCGCTATGCTTGCTAATAACAAAATAAACATAGAAAGTAAGACAATATAAGAAAAACATCATTATCAAAAATACAGCATTTACAGGTATTTGTATACCCATAAAATTAGAAACCTTATAAATAATACCAGGGAACATAGAAATAAGAACCATGCCTATGCCCCATATGATCCATACTATTGCATAATGAATATTAATTTTGTTTTTTAAAACACTCTTAATAACAACATATAATACAAAAATAGAACCTACTAATAAACAAACTTGTAAAACCTTACTCATACTACCTCGTAAAAATTATGGACAATGAAACGCTAATCATAAACTTTATCACTTTAAAAGGATTAACAAAGTAGCTAGCTCCATTTTGACGATCTAGCATTTCTACTTGGACTTCTTTAACCTTAAATCCTCTTCTAATTAAAAAACATAACGTATCAGGTTCTGCATAGAAATTCATATCATCCGCAAAACATTTAATTACATTTTTACTTAAAGCACGCATACCACTTGTTGGATCAGACACTGTTTTTCCTGTCTTTAATTTAATTAAGAAACAAAATATTCTACTACCCAACATTCTCATAGTAATAGGCTTCTTTTCATCAACAAAACGACTACCAACAACATAGTCATTTCCATTTTCTATTTCTTTTATTAATGTATGAACATATTTTGGTTGATGTTGCCCATCGCCATCTACACAAACTACACAATCATAATCATTATCTCTAGCATACATAAAACCAACTCTAGTAACACCAGCTAAACCAAGATTAACAGGTAGATTCAAAACATTAAAACCATTCTCTTTGCACAATTTTTCAGTATTATCTGTAGAGTTATCATTAATTATTAAGTAATCATAACCATATGACAAAATGTCATCTATAAGTGACTCTAAATTCTTTGATTCGTTAAAAGCAGGTATTACAATAAGTGTTCTCATTAGGTATTATTATAACATTCATTTATTAGCTATTAGTTACTGTGTTTGATACTTGTTTTTTTATATAGATTTTAATAGCTGAATTATGAAAATAGTAATACATATTTTTAGGCAAAATATGTTCAAGTTTCTTTTCAAGTGACATTACAAGAGATAGCTTTTGATTTTTTTCATATTCAGGCCAAGGACTTAAAGACCTATAGTATTCAAACTGTTCTTTTGCTGGATGATTATTGCCAATACTCCAAGGCCTTTTGAAAACACCATCTAAACAATGATAGAAGATAATGTTCTGCTTAGCTTTTGATAATTCATCTTTTGAATAAAACTTTTTGTCTTTAAGATCATAAATTGAATAAGAGCCATCTACGCCATAATAATCATATCCAGCAAACCAATTATAAGAAGGGTCTATTACTTGAATATCGGTTTTTAAGGCTAATGAGAATAAGTCTTGATCAGCCATTGAAAAATCACTTCTAATCTTCTTTATATAATCAATGCACTTTTCAGTTAATTTTTCTTTCTTCCATTTATTTACATCAATAAATATTGTTCCAGTATTGTAAAAACAAAAATCTCTATCAACGCCCATAGATTGGTTGTAAATTGAGTGAACACTATCAATCACGCATCCGCAAGCTTTATCTTTGGTATCAAGATAATCAAAATCTTTAAAACACAAAATATCAGCATCTAGATAAATTGCGTTGTTAACATTAATTAGTTCAGGTACAACAAGTCTCCAATAAATATAGTAACTTGAGCTTCCCCACTTATTCATATCGTTTTGTTCAAAGACATAATCATATTTCTTTGGGTCGATAAATATAAAAGAAATATTTTGAAATTTTGAATAAAAATTTATAAGTCTTAAATAATTATCAGTCTTATCATCTTTTTCTGTGGCTATAAAAAAGTTTATTTTTTTATCTCTTATATTTTCTAATATCGATGAAACAGATACTCCAACAAGCGGCAAAAAAGCATCATCTACTGTATATATAAAATTTATCTCATTTTTAAAATTCAACATTTTTCTTTACAAATTCTATCGCTTCAATAAATCCATTAGCTTGATTTTTAACAGTACACCTATCGTTATAGTAATTCTCAGCTTCTT
>CAKUTY010000006.1 GCA_934692455.1 uncultured Erysipelotrichaceae bacterium | reverse complement strand
CTCATCAGGTGTGAACGCAATGGCTAAGTTTTTATGTTTAATTTCAGGGTTTTCTTTTAGTCTTTCTAAAACATCCATGATAATCGCAACGCCTGCTTTGTCATCACCACCTAATAAAGTCGTACCATCAGTAACCATAATATCAGCGCCAACATCATTTAATAAACATGGGAAATCTTTTGGGTTCATTGTGATATTTTCATTTAATTTGATTACTGTTCCATCATAGTTATTGATTACTCTTGGGTTAACGTTCTCATCACTCATATCTGGTGATGTATCCATGTGAGCAATTAAGCCTATAGTCTCATTACTTTCATAATTTGCTTTTAGAAAACCATATACTATTCCTGTATCTGTTAATTCAACTTTATCAACTAGATTAGCTAATTGTTCTTTTAAAAGTTTAGCTAAAACAAGTTGTTTAGAACTGCTTGGGTATGTATCACTATTTGGATCAGACATAGTAGGAATTTTTACATACTCTACAAAACGATCAATTATATTCATTATAAAACCTCCAACAACTATAGAAAGTATATCATTTTGAGTAAAGAAAAAGCCCTCAATTATTCGAGAGCTTTTAAAAATTTAAATTAAACTAATTCTACAGTAGCCATAGGAGCATTATCACCACGTCTAATGTATGTCTTAGTTACGCGAGTATAACCACCTTTTCTATCTGCATACTTAACAGCAACTTCATCGAATAAAACTTGAACAGCAGTTTTGCCATCTTTAGTCTTAATGTTGCTTAGTTCATTGATAGCTTGTCTTCTAGCAGCTAAATCGTTCTTCTTAGCAGTTGTGATTACTGAATCAACATAACTTCTAAGTTCCATAGCTTTACCTTCAGTAGTTTCAATCTTACCGTTGATGATAAGTTGAGATGCCATATTTCTAAGCAATGCCTTACGATGATCGCTAGTGCGGCCTAATTTACGATTATGCATAATACTTCTTCTCCTTACTCATAATGTTTGAAATGTAGGCCAAGATCAGTTAATTTTTCCTTAACTTCTTTTAAAGACTTCTTACCTAAATTTCTAACATGAGCCATTTCATCCTCTGTCTTTTGAGTTAACTCATCAACAGTAGAAATGCCAGCTCTCTTTAAACAGTTATATGATCTAACTGTTAGATCTAAATCTTCAATAGACATATTTACAGTCTTTGAATTGTTTTCATGAGCCTTTTCAGCCATTACTGATTCAGAATCCTTTACCTTTTGGTCAACTTCTGTTAATAGCTCTAAATGAGAAATTAGAATCTTTGAAGAAAGTGCGATTGCTTCCTTAGGATCGATTGAACCATCAGTCCAAACTTCTACAGTTAGCTCATCGTATTTAGCACTTTGTCCAACACGAGTTGGTTCTACCTCATAGTTAGCTTTAACTACTGGTGTATAAATAGCATCAGTATAAATAGTACCTACACCTTGAGAGCTTCCTTGATATAATCTCTTGTTTTCATCAGCAGAAACATAGCCTCTACCATTTCTACAAACAAGTTCCATATCAAGAACGCCACCTTCTTCAAGATGTGCGATTTCTAAATCAGGATTAAGAACTTCTACACCACCTGGAACGATAATATCCTTACCAGTTACAGTGCAAGGTCCTTTAGCATTGATTCTTAAAGTGTAAACATCATCATCCATAATATCAAGAATTAAAGACTTGATATTAAGAATCATCATTGTAACGTCTTCTCTAACACCCTTAATTGATGAAAATTCATGATAAACACCATCAATCTTGATTGAGAATACTGCACCACCAGGTAATGAAGAAAGCATTACTCTTCTTAAAGCATTACCGATAGTTGTACCAAAGCCTCTTTCTAAAGGTGAGATTACAAACTTTCCATAATGTTGGTCTTCAACATATTCAGAAATTTTATATTTAGGACGTTCAAATTTTTGCATATGTTACCTCCTTATATTAACCTCTAGGTTTCTTTGGTGGACGACAACCATTATGTGGAACTGGTGTAACGTCACTAATAGCAGTAATTTGTAGACCTGCAGTAGCTAAAGCTCTAACAGCAGCTTCTCTACCTGGACCTGGTCCCTTTACTTCTACTTCAACTTTTCTCATACCATGATCCATAGCACTCTTACCAGCTGCTTCAGATACCATTTGAGCAGCATATGGAGTTGACTTACGAGAGCCCTTATAACCAAGAGCACCAGCACTAGACCAAGATACAACGTTACCAGCTTCATCAGTAATAGTTACGATTGTGTTATTAAATGTAGAATGAACATGTGCAACACCTGTCGCAATATTCTTCTTTACACGTTTCTTACGAACTGTTTTTTGTGCCATGATTTACCTCCTACTTCTTCTTGTTAGCTACTGTACGACGAGGTCCCTTACGTGTACGAGCATTAGTCTTAGTTCTTTGACCTCTTACAGGAAGACCTTTTCTGTGTCTCATCCCACGGTAACAAGCAACTTCCATCAATCTCTTGATTTCAAGTTGAGTTTCTCTTCTAAGATCTCCTTCTAATTTGTAGCTATCTAAAGTTTTACGAATAGCATTTAATTGTTCATCAGTTAAATCCTTAACACGGATGTCTTCACTGATACCATTTTCAGCTAATACTTTTTGTGCAGTTGGCAAACCAACACCATAGATATATGTTAATGATACAACTACGCGCTTATCATTAGGAATATCTACACCAGCAATACGAGCCATAAAATTTTCTCCCTTCTCAATTAACCTTGTCTTTGTTTGTGTTTAGGGTTTTCACAAATTACCATTACGCGACCCTTGCGCTTAATTACACGGCACTTGTCGCAAATAGGTTTTACAGATGGTCTTACTTTCATCTTTTTTCCCTCCTAGACTACTTATGTCTAAATGTAATACGCCCACGTGTTAAATCGTAAGGTGAAATTTCAACGGTTACTCTATCACCCGGTAAAATGCGGATGTAATGCATGCGGATTTTACCAGAAACGTGAGCCAGGATTTCGTGACCGTTCTCGAGTTTCACCTTGAACTGAGCATTAGGTAAAGTATCAGTTACAATTCCATCAATTTCAATAACATCTTGCTTCGCCATTAACTTAGTCCTCCTTTGTCAAGATCTTGTAGCCATCACTAGTGATTGCAATAGTGTGTTCATAATGAGCACTCATAGAACGCTCTTTATTTACTACAGCCCAACCATCATCTAGTGTAACACAATGAGGCTTTCCCTCAAATACCATTGGTTCAATCGCTATACACATGCCTGGTTTTAGAAGTTCTAATGTATGAGGTTTACCAACATTTGGAACGTATGGATCCTCATGAACTTTCTTACCAACGCCATGCCCTGTATACTCGATTGGAGTTGAATATCCATGTTCTTCAACATATGTTTGAATAGCATTAGATATATCACCAACACGATTACCAGGTTTTGCCATTTCTAAACCTTTGTATAGTGCTTCTTCAGTAACTTTTAATAGTTCAAGTGTACTTTCTTTTACATTTCCAACAGGATATGTCCAAGCACTATCACCATGGTAGCCTTTGTAACAGGCTCCAACATCTACTGTAATAATATCGCCATCCTTTAAAATCACACTGTGACTTGGGATGCCATGTACTAGTATATCATTAACTGAGGTACAAACGGCACCAGGAAAATCATATAATCCCTTAAAAGATGGTGTTCCGCCATTTTCTCTGATTACTTCTTCACAAATTTTATCAATTTGAGCAGTTGAGATACCAGGAACAATGACTTCTTTTAATTTTTTATGGACAAGGGCGACGATTGTGCCGGCCTTGTCCATTAATTCGATTTCTCTTTTTGATTTTAAAGTAATCATTAGATAGCCTCTAAAACCTTCTTAATATCTTCATATACCTTTTCAGTTGCCTGATCAGCATTAATGTAAGATACTAAATGCTTTTCTTCATAATAATCAACAACAGGTTTAGTTTGTTCATAGTAAGCTACTAGTCTTTTTTCTAGAGCTTCAAGTGTATCATCACTTCTTTGAACAAGCTTACCGCCACATTTATCACAAGTACCTTCAACCTTTGAAGGCTTATTAGTAATGTGATAAATTTCCTGACATTCAGGACATACCCTTCTGCCTGTAATTCTATTCTTAAGCACTTCATCGTCTAAGCTTAGACAAATTACTTTATCAAGAATCATGCCTTCAGACTTTAATATTCCATCAAAATCTTCAGCTTGTTTAACAGTACGAGGATAGCCATCAAACAAGAAACCACTCTTAGATTTGTTATTATCGAAATACTCGGTAATAACACTATGAATAGTCTCATCTGGAACAAGTTGACCCTTATCCATATAGCTTTTAGCCAATAGTCCAACTTCAGTTTGGGCACTAATAGCTGCTCTTAACATGTCCCCAGTTGATACGTGTGCAACTTCATAATCTTTAATAATAAGATTAGACATTGTACCCTTACCAGTACCAGGAGCACCAATAATTAGAAGATTCATTCTATCTACCTACAAACCCTTTATATTGTTTAGTAGTAAGTTGACCCTTTAATTCCTTGATTGTATCCATCGCAACACCAACTACGATAATGATACCAGTACCACCAAGAGCGGCTCTTTGTGATAAACCGGTTAATGCACTAACTACATATGGTAATAATGCGATAAATGTTAATAATAATGCACCAAGGCAAGTAATTCTATTTAATACATTTGAAACATATTGTCTTGTTTCGCTACCTGGTCTAATACCTGGAATATATTGACCTTGTTTACCTAAATCTTCTGCCATCTTTTCAGGATCAACTGTAAGATTTGTATAAAAGAACGTAAACATGATAATCAAGATTGCATAGAATAACAAGAACCAAGGTTTTGTGAAGTCACATAACTTACTCAAGAAATTGTATGCATTTGTGTTTACCCAACTTGCAATAATTTGTGGACCTTGAATTAAGGCACCAGCAAAGATTACTGGGATAACGCTTGCAGAATTTATCTTTAGTGGTAAATGATTTAAATCACCTTTTGTCTTATTCAATCTTTGAGATGTTGATTGTTGAATCGGAATTCTTCTTTCAGCCATCTGCATAACCACTACAAGTACAATAATTGCAACAAACATTAGACAGTAGATCAAAAATCCAGGCCATCCTAGTTTGCTTGTAGCATTCTCACCTATAAATGTGTTATAGACAAGTTTAAAATTATTAGGCATATCAGCAACAATACCTGCAAAGATAATTACTGAAACACCATTGCCAATACCCTTTGTTGTTATTTGATCAGCTAACCACAATAGGAACATTGAACCAGCTGTGAAAATAACAGAGATATAAGCATAAGACATAAAGCCAGGGTTATCTACCATCTTGTATTGTGTAGACAATAATTGAACGATGAAGTAACCTTGGACAAGGCCTAAGACAACGCCTAGATATCTAGTAATGATATCCATTTGTTGTCTGCCTTTTTTACCAGATTTTGCCATTTCAGTAAGTGCTGGAATGATATCCATACTCAATAGCTGAATGATGATACTAGCTGTGATATATGGACCTACACCTAGTGAGAAGATTGACATCTGCTCAATAGATCCACCACCAAGTAGTGACATCATATTTAATAATGAGTTAGCACTTAAAGAAATAATTGAATCATTTATACCTGGTGCAGGAATTGCTGAACCAAGTCTATAGATAAATAAAATTGCTAATGTGAATAGTATCTTTTTCCTAATATCTTTATTTTTTAGGAAATCTTTGAAAACACTAATCATATTACTTAGCCTCTACTGTTCCGCCCGCCTTTTCAATAGCTGCTTTAGCGCTTGCTGAAACCTTGTCGCACTTAACAGTAAGTTTCTTTGTTAAAGTACCATTACCTAATACCTTAACACCATTGTATTCCTTCTTAACGATGCCAGCTTCTTTTAAAACTTCAGGAGTTACAACTGCACCATCTTCAAACTTTTCTAAAGCATCAAGATTTACAATTGCATATTCAAGTCTTGCGAAGTTTGTGAAGCCTCTTTTTGGCATTCTCTTATAGAAAGGAGTTTGGCCACCTTCGAAACCGATAGCGACACCGCCACCAGATCTAGCGTTTTGACCCTTATGACCCTTGCCAGAAGTCTTACCTTGACCACTAGCTGGACCTCTACCTAGACGTTTAACATCTCTACGAGCACCGTCATTGTATTTCATTTCATGTAAATTCATTTATGTGCCCCCCTATCTGATTTCTTCAACCTTTTTACCACGTAACTTAGCTACTTGGTCTACAGTCTTTAAGTTCTTCAATGCATCGAAAGTTGCATGAACCATGTTGATTGAAGTTCTTGAACCTGTACACTTAGTAATAACGTCTTGACAACCTAATAATTCAAGAACGTCACGAACTGCGCCACCAGCGATGATACCTGTACCTTCACTAGCTGGCTTTAATAGTACTTCACCAGCACCATATTCACCAACGATTGGGTGTGTGATTGTTCTATAGTTGTTTACAAGAGAAACTCTAATTACGTTCTTCTTAGCTGCTTCTGTAGCTTTTCTGATTGCATCTGGTACTTCGTTTGCCTTACCCATACCATAGCCAACTCTACCCTTCTTATCACCGATAACAACTAGAGCAGAGAAACGCATACGACGACCACCTTTTACAGTCTTAGATACACGATTGATTTTAACTACACGCTCATCGAATTCTTTTTCTTCTCTTGGACGGAAGTTTCTTCTTTGTTTACGATTATCTTTTTCGCTCATATTCATCTCCTAGAACTTTAATCCTGCTTCTCTAGCGGCATCGGCAACGGCCATAATTCTACCATGGTAGTTGTAACCACCACGGTCGAATACTACAGTTTCAATATTTAATGCTAAAGCCTTGTTAGCGATATCAGTACCAACAGCCTTTGCAGCTTCGATATTGCCACCGTTTTCAAGCTTTAATGTGATTGATGAAGAAGAAGCGATTGTTACACCCTTTTCATCATCAATTAGTTGACAGCTGATGTGCTTATTTGAACGGAATACGCTCAATCTAGGACAAGAAGCTGTACCACTAACTTTAGTTCTTAAACGTGCATGTCTTCTTAGACGGCTTAAATTTTTTGATCCTTTATTAATCATACATTACTCCTTTCCTACTATGCAGCAACCTTACCTTCCTTACGAAGAATGTGTTCATCCTTGTAACGAATACCCTTACCCTTATAAGGTTCTGGCTTACGGTAAGCTCTAATTTCTGCAGCAACTTCACCAACTCTTTGTTTATCAATACCAGAAACAACGATAGTTGTTGGATCTGTACATTGAACAGTTACGCCTTCTTCAACTTCATAGTTGATTTCATGAGAGTAACCAATGTTTAGAGTTAATGTAGTACCCTTTATAGCAGCACGGAAACCAATACCTTCGATTAATAGTGTCTTAACATAACCATCATGAACACCAGTAATCATGTTTTGGATTAGTGCACGAGTAGTACCATGAAGTTGCTTTGTATGCTTTTCTTCATTAGCTCTTACACACTTTACTTCATTGTTTTCAACATTGATAGTGATTAATGGACTAAATTGACGTGTTAAAGTGCCCTTAGGACCCTTTACAGTCACCTCATTGCCAGCTGATACTGTGATTTCAACACCTGCTGGAATGGTAATCGTTTTATTACCGATACGTGACATTTATTTCTCCTCTTTATTACCAAACGTAGGCAACAACTTCACCGCCAAGACCAGCTTTTCTAGCATCACGGTCAGCCATTAAGCCTTTTGAAGTTGAGATGATTGCAATACCTAAACCATTTAATACTCTAGGAAGTGCATCAGCCTTTGCATAAACCTTTAAACCAGGTTTAGAAATTCTCTTTAAACCAGAGATAACCTTTTGGCCATCTGGTCCATACTTTAATTCAATTGAAATTGTCTTATCTTTAGCAGCTTCACCTTCAACCTTATAGTTGTTGATGTAACCTTCAGCCTTAAGGATCTTAGCAATTTCAACCTTCATCTTACTAGCAGGAATAACTACTGTATCTTTACCAGCACCTAAACCGTTTCTGATTCTAGTAAGCATATCCGCAATTGGATCTGTCATATTCATCATGTTTGCTTCCTCCTTTACCAGCTTGCCTTCTTAACTCCAGGGATTTGGCCCTTGTAAGCCAATTCTCTAAAGCAGATACGACATAATTTGTATTTTCTTAATACTGAATGTGGACGACCACATCTTTCACATCTTGTGTAAGCTCTAGTAGAGAACTTAGCAGGACGATGTGCTTTAACTTTCATTGATGTCTTAGCCATAGTTCCCTCCTTACTTTTCAAAAGGCATGCCAAGTGCAGTTAATAAATCCTTAGCTTCCTCATTTGTCTTAGCTGTAGTTACAATAACAATATCCATACCTCTTACCTTGTTTACCTTATCATATTGGATTTCAGGGAAGATGATTTGTTCCTTAACGCCAAGAGTATAGTTGCCTCTACCATCAAAAGCAGTCTTGCTAACGCCACGGAAGTCTCTTACACGTGGAAGTACGATTGAAACTAACTTGTCCATGAATTCATACATCTTTTCACCACGAAGAGTTACCTTACAGCCAATTGGCATACCTTCTCTTAATTTGAAGTTTGCGATTGACTTCTTAGCCTTAGTAACAACAACCTTTTGACCAGAGATAGCAGTTAAATCTGCAACAGCTTCATCTAATGCCTTAGGATTAGCAACAGCTTCACCAACACCTAAGTTGATAACAATCTTTTCAAGTGCAGGAATTTGCATAGCAGAAGTGTAGTTGTGCTTCTTAGCTAATTCAGGCTTAATTTCACTAATGTATCTCTCTTTTAAACGATTCATTATTTCTTACCTCCCTTAGCTTTCTTCTTAGCCTTCTTACCTTCATCTAGCTTTACATTACTAGCATCGATAGGCATTTCCTTATCAACGATACCGCCATCAGGATTGATTTGGTTTGGCTTTTCATGCTTCTTTCTTACGTTTACGCCTTCAACAATAATCTTATTTGTCTTAGGGAAAGCAGCCTTAACCTCACCTACAGTACCCTTATCTTGACCAGCAATAACCTGAACTTTATCACCTTTTTTAATTTTCATAAATTCAGATCCTCCTATAATACTTCTGGTGCTAGAGAGATAATTTTCATAAAGTCTCTATCACGAAGTTCTCTTGCCACAGGCCCGAAGATACGAGTGCCTACTGGCGTTTTATCGTCCTTGATAATAACTGCAGCGTTATCATCAAACTTAATATAAGAACCGTTTTCTCTGCTGATACCATACTTAGTTCTTACGATAACAGCTTTTACAACTTGGCCCTTCTTAGCAGAACCGCCTGGAGCAGCTTCCTTAACAGAACATACAACAACATCACCGATGTTACTTGTCTTTCTGTTAGAACCACCTAGACATCTGATTACTAGTAATTCTTTAGCACCTGTGTTATCAGCTACTTTTAATCTTGATTCATTATGTATCATAATAACCTCCTATAGAATTACAGCCTTTTCAACAATTCTCAATAAACGGAAATGTTTGTCACGGCTTAACTTTCTAGTCTCGATGATTTCTACAGTATCGCCAACTTTAGCTTCGTTGTTTTCATCATGAGCCTTAAATTTACGAGAAAATTTAGTTTGCTTGCCATAAAGTGGGTGAGCCTTTTTCTCAGAGATCTCAACAACGATTGTCTTGTCCATCTTATCTGAACAAACAACACCACGTAAGACACGCTTTGTATTCTTTCTTTCCATTAGCTGCCCCCTTATTTACTTTCTCTTTCTTTTAATACAGTTAAAATTCTAGCGATAGACTTCTTTAATTCTCTAATACGCATAGGATTTTCAATACTACCAGTAGCCTTAGCAAATCTTAGGTCGAATAATTCTTTCTTAGATTCATCTAAAGACTTTAGTAATTCTTCATTTGACATATCTCTAACTTCTTTAACGTTCATAATTACTCTCCCTTCTTAATGAATTTGCACTTAACAGGCAACTTATTAGCTGCAAGTCTGAATGCTTCACGAGCTGTAGCTTCATCTACACCAGCGATTTCAAACATAACTCTGCCCCTTTGAACAACTGCAACCCAGCCTTCAGGAGCACCTTTACCAGAACCCATACGAACTTCTAGAGGCTTCTTAGTGATAGCAAGTTGTGGGAAAATCTTAATCCAAACTTGACCACCTCTGTTCATATAACGAGTCATAGCAACTCTGGCTGCTTCGATTTGGTTGTTAGAGATGTATGCACCAGTCATTGCGACTAATCCATACTCACCATAAGCAATCTCAGCACCAGCTTTTGACTTACCTTCGTAGCTCAATCTATGAGGACGACGGTATTTTGTTCTCTTAGGCATTAACATTATGCGACATCCTCCTTAACTTCTTCCTTTGCTTCAACAGGAGCTTCTGCCTTTACTTCGGTATTAGCATTGTTGTTTCTGTTGAAGTTTCTTCTGTCGTTTCTTCTTCTGTTTGGACGGCCATTTGGATTACCTTTTGGTTTTTCTGGTTCCTTAACCATTTCACCTGGAAGTACTTCACCTCTACAGATCCATACCTTAACACCAAGCTTACCATAAGTAGTCATAGCCTCTTCCCAAGCATAGTCGATATCAGAACGTAATGTATGTAGAGGTACAACACCCTCAGAATAACCTTCAGTTCTTGCGATATCAGCACCACCTAATCTACCTGATACTGCAGTCTTAATACCCTTAGCACCAGCTCTCATTGTAGATTGAATAGCCTTCTTTTGTGCTGTACGGAAAGATTGTCTTTCTTCTAGCATCTTTACGATCTTTAATGCTACAAGTCTAGCATCTAGATCTGGATTACCAACTTCAACGATGTTGATATTGATATCCTTATTACCAGTTAATTTTGCTAATTTTTTCTTTAGTGTTTCGATTTTTTCGCCTTCACCGCCGATGAACATACCTGGACGAGCAGTTCTTACGATAAGGTTAACACGGTTCTTGCTTCTTTCGATTTCAACTCTTGAAACTAAGCAATCTTTGCATTCAGCGAAGATTAACTCACGAATCTTGATATCTTCTTGAAGTAAGTTACCATATTCTTTTTCAGCGTACCATCTTGATTCCCAATCTCTGATGACGCCGACTCTCATTCCAATTGGACTAACTTTTTGACCCATCTCTGATCTCCTTATCTTTCATCGACAACCACTGTAATGTGGCTTGTTCTCTTCATAATTGGTGTTGCTCTACCTTTAGCACGAGGCATCCATCTCTTTAAAGTAACACCTTCGTTAGCGAAACACTCTTTAACATATAACTTTGATTCATCTTGTTGATGATTGTGAGTTGCATTAGCAATTGCACTCTTTAATACTTTTTGAACATCCTTAGCTGCATGGTTTGGAGTAAACTCTAAAATACCAAGAGCTTCGTTAACATCCTTACCTTTGATAAGATCTAAGACGATTCTTACTTTACGAGAAGGATGTCTAATAGTTTTAGCTGTAGCCTTAACTTCCATATTTTCCTCCTATCTTAAGCCTTTTTATCGTCGCTTCCGTGACCACCGAATTTTCTAGTTGGAACAAATTCACCAAGTTTTTGACCAACCATATCTTCAGTTACATATACTGGAACATGTTCCTTACCATTATGTACTGCGAATGTATGTTCTACGAAGCTAGGGAAGATTGTTGATCTACGAGACCAAGTCTTAATAACTTCTTTTTTATTAGCAGCATTTAATGCTTCTACTTTTTTCATTAGGTGTTCATCACAGAATGGACCCTTTTTTAAACTTCTAGACATTATTAATTACTCCCCTTTCTACTATTTCTCATTTCTTCTTCTTACGATTAAATCGTTTGAAGCTTTCTTAGTCTTACGAGTCTTAACACCCATAGCCTTCTTACCCCAAGGAGTCATTGGTGACTTACGTCCGATTGGACACTTACCTTCACCACCACCGTGAGGGTGATCACAAGGGTTCATTGCAGAACCTCTAACTGTAGGCTTAATACCCATCCATCTAGTTCTACCAGCCTTACCTAAGTTAATTAAGCTGTAATCTTCATTACCAACTTGACCAACTGTAGCACGACAGTTACCTAGAACTTTTCTCATTTCACCACTTGTTAAACGTAGTGTTACATACTTTTCTTCGATAGCCAAGATTTGAGCGCTAGCACCAGCAGCTCTTGCGATTTGGCCACCCTTACCAGGCTTAAGTTCAATATTATGAACAGTTGTACCTTCTGGCATGTTTCTCATTTCAAGAGCATTACCAACTTTGATATCTGCCTTTTCACCTGAGATAATTGACATACCAACTTCTAGGCCCTTAGGAGCTAGAATGTATCTCTTTTCACCATCTGCATAACTGATTAAACAGATATTGCAGTTTCTATTTGGGTCATATTCGATAGCCTTAACAACACCCTTGATACCATCCTTATTTCTCTTAAAATCGATGATACGGTAAAGTTGTTTATGACCGCCACCAATATGTCTTGTTGTAATTCTTCCTGTATTGTTACGACCACCAGATTTGTTGAAGCTTACTGTTAAACTCTTTTCAGGCTTGCTCTTAGTTACTTCATCAAATGTAAGGCCAGTCATACCACGTCTACCAGGAGTAGTTGGCTTATATTTTTTAATCGCCATGATTTAATTTTCCTCTCTAATGCACTTTATCCGGAAATAGCATTTTTCTTCCGCTAAATTTAATTGA
Organism: uncultured Erysipelotrichaceae bacterium; assembly: GCA_934692455.1. Taxonomy (GTDB): domain Bacteria; phylum Bacillota_I; class Bacilli_A; order Erysipelotrichales; family Erysipelotrichaceae; genus Colivicinus. Next base: position 13,223 of record CAKUTY010000006.1, on the reverse strand, counting down.
CTACTTATCAGCTAAGATATCGATCTTATAACCGTCTTTAAGCTTTACGTAAGCCTTCTTAACTTGGTTAGTTTCAAAATGATACTGACCATATCTACCCATTCTCTTTTGCTTAGTTGGGCAGTTTACAACATTTACTGAAGCAACCTTAACATTGAAAATTTCTTCAATAGCTTGCTTAATATGAATCTTGTTCACACCTTTTTTAACTTCGAATACAACTGTGTTGTTTGTTTCACCAACATTCATTGACTTTTCAGTTATAAGAGGACGAACGATGATGTCTCTAGCATTACTCATCTGTTAAAACCTCTCCAATCTTTTTAGCAGCTTCTGTTGTGATAACTAGCTTGTTAGCGTTTTGAAGATCATAAACATTTAAACCTTCAACTGTAACCATTACTACGTTACCGAAGTTTCTTGAGCTTAAGTAAGCATTTTCAAAATCTTCATTAACATCAACTACTACTAATACTTTTCTATCAAAACCAAATGCATTTAATACATTCTTGAAATCTTTTGTCTTGATATTAGCAAACTTAACATCTTGTACAACTGTTAAATTGTTGTTAGTAGCCTTAAGAGTTAAAGCACTTCTTAATGCTAATCTTCTAACCTTACGATTTAACTTGAATGTATGAGATCTTGGTGTTGGACCAAATGCGATACCACCACCTCTGTATTGAACAGCTCTACTAGAACCTTGTCTAGCTCTACCAGTACCCTTTTGTCTGAATGGCTTCTTACCACCACCAGATACTTCAGCTCTTGTCTTAACCTTATGAGTACCTTGTCTTAATGATGATTGTTGTCTTAATACAGCATCGAAAATTGCTTGTGTATTTACTTCAATACCGAATACACCATCAGCTAATTCAATATCGCCAACTTTATTAGCACTTAAATCAAATACGTCAAACTTAGCCATTGATTAGCCCTCCTTCTTTCCTAATAGAACTTTTGGTTCTACATGCTTTTTATTCTTTACAGTAGTCTTAACTACAACCAAGCCTCTCTTAGGTCCTGGAACGTTACCCTTGATTAACATGTAATTTGCATCAGCATCAACCTTGATAACTTCTAGGTTTTGGTTTGTAGTTACTAATGAACCGTCATGTCCTGGCATTGGTGTGTTCTTCTCGATACGGCCATTGTTACGACCTGTAGTAGCAAGAGAACCTACACTTCTATGTACGGGACCTGCACCGTGTGTTTCTCTGATCATAGCGTGGTTGTGTCTCTTGATTACACCAGTATAACCTTTACCTTTTGAAACGCCTGTAACATCTACGATATCACCAGCGGAAAAGATATCAACTTTAATTTCTTGTCCAACTTCAACGTTCATTAATTCGTCAGCCTTGATTTCCTTAACAAACTTCTTAGGACTAACGCCTGCCTTCTTAGCATGGCCAATTTCTGGCTTTGTAGCACGACTTTCTTTCTTGTCTTCTAAACCAAGTTGTAATGCTTCATAACCATCAGTTTCTTTTGTTTTCTTTTGTAAAACTACGTTTGGTTCACATTCAACTACAGTAACAGGAATCAATGTTCCGTCTTCTGTGAAGACTTGAGTCATACCAAGCTTTCTTCCAAGTATTCCTTTCATGATGTCACCTTTCTTTATAATTTGATTTCAATATCAACGCCACTAGGTAATTCTAGACGACTTAAGGCATCAATTGTCTTAGCACTAGGGCCGATGATTTCGATAAGTCTCTTGTGTGTTCTGATCTCGAATTGTTCACGAGAATCCTTATACTTATGAACAGCACGCAAAACTGTAACCACTTGTTTTTCAGTTGGTAGTGGGATAGGACCAACGACCTTCTTAACGCCGCCATCTTCTGCAGCCTTAACAATCTTTTCAGTTGCTAAGTCCAAAGATCTGTGTTCGTAAGCTTTTAACTTAATTCTTACGTTGTTCTTTGCCATGAATTTTTCCTCCTTACATTCACTAACTAAGCCTATTATTTAGCTTAGTAACTTGCTCCAAGTGAGTTCCCTGGTTATCACACAGTCACACAGGTATCAGTGTGCCAGCAATCTCCCATATCACCGCAAGCGCTCAATTATTCTACAGTTTTTGTATCTATTTTTCAATATAAATTTTTAAAAAATCCGCATATTTTCGTACTTTTTTGAACATCATCGATATCACGGTTACAGGTGTGCCCTATTATACAGTCCATTTACCCCTTTTTCACCCTAGAACCATCCATTTTTAATTAAATTTCTCCAAATATATTGCCCGGGGCATATATTTTGATAATAAAAATGACTATTCAACTCACCAAAATAAGCCAAATAGTCATTCCTTATCCTTATATTATATATAGCTTAAAAGAATACTGGATCATCGCCCTCAAAGGCATCATACAACAATTCATCATCATCTTCATCAAATAAGTAATCATAATCATCTCTTACATCATCGAAGATATCATCTTGTAATAAGACAGTTACTTTATTTAGATTCTTCTTATAATAAGTTGCACCGTTTAAAATCTCATGAACAAAGCCTTGTTCTGCATGCAACAAAAATTGATAAGCCTGATCTAATGATGTTTTCAAATTACCACCAGGCATCAATTCCCTAGCTAAGGCATAGCATAAACTTGGATATTCTTCCAATTCCTCAGTAAAGGCGATTGCGTCTTCCTTTGACCAATCACAGCCAATCAAGATATTAGCCGCCAATTGATAATAATATAAAGATAATTCATTATCCTTAAGCTTCCACTTATCACTAGAATAAATATCACCTAGTTTATATAGTGCATCAACATTTCCTCTGTTAGCTGCTAACTCAAAATAACTAATGGCTAAATCAACATTAGCCTCAACGCTTCTTCCATATAAGTAACAATAACCTAAATTACTAGTGGCAATATCACTACCCATCGTACTTGCTAAGTGATAGTATTCAATCGCTTCTTTAAAGTTTTCATTTCTATAAAGTTCAGCACCCTTATTAAGGATATAACCAGCATTACCCATCTTAATAGCTTCTTTATCGGCTCTTGTTAATTTCATATTGTCTTTTCCTCTTCTTTAGCCTCATTTTACCATATTAAAAGCCCGAGTTGCCCCGAGCTTAAAATTTTAGTTTATTCAGCTTCTTTTTCTTCGCTATCTCTAACAGTAGTTACATCACTTGGAAGTTGAGCTGCCTTAGCCTCTTCTTCGAACAATAGCACTCTCTCTTCTCTTTCCTTAACAAGTTCAGCAGCACGTTCCTCTACTAAATGAGTAGTTTCACGTTCAAACTTAGAACCTGTACCAGCAGGAATTAACTTACCGATAATAACGTTTTCCTTGATACCGAATAGGTCATCAACCTTAGCATTAATAGCTGCATCAGTTAATACCTTAGTGGTTTCTTGGAATGAAGCAGCAGATAAGAATGAGTCAGTTTCAACTGAAGACTTAGAAATACCTAACAACATAGGACCAAACTTAGCAGGAGTCTTACCTTCCATTAATAAGTTTGTATTGATTTCATTAATCTTTCTCATTGAAACAGTTTGACCTGTACAGTAATCTGAATCACCTGGTTCGATGATGATTACACGCTTCAACATTTGATGAATAATCATCTCAATGTGCTTATCTGAAGTATCGATACCAGCCAAAGCATAAACCTTCTTAACTTCCTTAAGGATATAGTTTTGAACAGCTTGAACACCGGCAATACTTAATAATTCCTTAGGATCAACGTTACCTTCAGTTAGCTTATCACCAGCCTTAACCTTTGTACCAACACCCATCCAAGATCTTACTGTTTGACCAAGAATTAAACGATGTGAAATAGTTTCATTTTCACCAGTTACATCAACAACGATACTATGATCATCATTTTCATTAATTGCAGTGATTTCACCGTTAATCTTAGCTAAAGTAGCAGGACGCTTAGGACATCTAGCTTCAAATAGTTCTTCAACACGTGGAAGACCTTGAGTGATATCACTATCACCAGCAGCGGCAACACCACCTGTATGGAAAGTACGCATTGTTAGCTGAGTACCAGGTTCACCAATTGATTGGGCAGCCATAATACCTACAGCCTCACCGTTTTCAACTAGCTTACCAGTAGCCATGTTACGTCCATAACATTTACGACAAATACCATCTTTAGATCTACAAGTGAATGTATTTCTAATATACATTCCCTTAATACCAGCCGCAACAATTTCTCTAGCCTTATCTTCATCAATGAATTCATCTTCACCAATGATTACTTCACCAGTTTCTGGATGAGTAACTACTTCCTTAGAGAAACGACCAATAATACGATCAGCGAATGATTCGATGACACTATTGTCTTTTCTATCAATGATTGCCTCAACATAGTAACCCATATCAGTATGACAATCATCTTCCATGATAATAACATCTTGAGAAACATCAACAAGACGTCTTGTCAAATAACCAGATTCAGCAGTCTTTAAGGCAGTATCTGTTAAACCCTTACGAACACCGTGTGTTGAAATAAAGAATTCTGATACACTCATACCCTCACGGAAACAAGAATAAATAGGAACCTCAATGATTGAAGGTTGATATTCCTTCTTAGATTTAGATTGGGTAGGTCTACCCATAAGACCTCTCATACCTGCTAACTGTGTAAAGTGTGACTTATTACCTCTGGCACCAGAAACAGCCATCATGTTAATTGGAGATTTTCTCTCCAAGCTATTCATAACTTCATCACCAATCTTGTCCTTTGTATCAGACCACAATTGAGAGAAATGCTTTTCCCATTCTGGTGGAGTTAATTGACCTCTATCCAACAAGTTTTGTAGGACATCAGCCTTCTTCTTAGCTTCATCAACATATACTTGTTTATTAGGTGCAACGTTAATATCTGCTAGAGATACCGTCATACCCGCAACAGTTGAGTACTCAAAACCTAAGTCCTTGATATTATCAAGAATTGTACTTGAACCATTTGTACGATACTTAGCGAATACTTCGGCAATTACATTACCAAGTGCCTTCTTAGTGAATTCAGGGCTAACCTTTAATCCAGCAATATGAGCACAAATATCAGTACCATAAGGAACAAATTGATCATGAGGAGTTCTCTTTAATGTATCTGTAGTAACCATATTAATATATGGGAAATCACTAGGGAAGGCATTGTTGAAAATCAACTTACCAATTGTAGTAATTAGATACATATTGTTTTCTTCTTCAGTGAAACAAGTCTTGCCTAAAGAACCTGCTGCAATCGCAACTCTTGTATGAAGATGAACTTGCTTATTTTGATAAGCCATCAATGCTTCATTAAAGTCCTTATAAACGTGACCTTCATTATCACCGAAGCGAGTCCACATTTCTGCAGCCTCTTCATCACCTAAAGTCTTTAATACTTCAGCCTTGTGATAGAACTCTTCCTTAGTTTCTTCCATATTTAGATAGAAGTTACCAAGAACCATATCCTGAGAAGGGGTAACGATAGGCTTACCATCCTTAGGACCCAAGATATTGTTGCTTGCTAGCATCAAAATCTCAGCCTCAGCTCTAGCCTTCTCACTTAAAGGCAAGTGCACAGCCATCTGGTCACCATCGAAGTCAGCGTTGAACGCAGTACATACTAATGGATGAAGTCTGATTGCACGACCTTCTACTAATTTAGGTTTGAAAGCTTGGATACCAAGTCTATGAAGTGTAGGAGCTCTGTTTAAGAATACTGGATGATTATCCATGATTTCTTCAACAACATCCCAAATTTGAGGATCTTGCTTATCAACCATCTTTTCAGCTTGCTTTAAAGATTGTGCAATCTTTTGTAAAACAAGTTCACTCTCTACAAACGGTCTATATAAGTTGATAGCCATCTCACGAGGAATACCACATTGGTACATCTTTAGATTTGGACCAACCGCAATAACTGATCTACCAGAGAAGTCAACACGCTTACCTAATAAGTTCTGTCTGAAACGACCTTGCTTACCCTTTAAGCTATGTGACAATGACTTAAGAGGACGATTAGCACTACCCTTAACTGGATTACCTCTTCTACCGTTATCGATTAGCGCATCGACAGCTTCCTGCAACATACGCTTTTCGTTTTGAACGATAATTGAAGGTGTACCAATTTCTAGTAGCTTTCTTAAACGATTGTTACGAGTGATAACTCTACGATACAAGTCATTTAAATCACTTGTCGCAAAACGACCACCATCAAGTTGTAACATCGGTCTTAAATCTGGTGGTATTACAGGAAGTTCTGTAAGTACCATCCACTCAGGCTTATTATCACTATTAACAAATGCGTTAACAGTTTCAAGTCTCTTAATAAGCTTCTTACGCTTATCACCTTGAGCCTTTTCAAGCTCCTTCTTAATCTCCTTTTGTTCCTTAACAACATCTACTTGTTCAAGAAGTGTCTTAATAGCTTCTGCACCAGTAGCTGCCTTGAAAGCTTTCTCACCATATAGTGCTTGGTAGTTTCTAACTTCCATTTCACTTAATGGCTGCTTATATTGAAGATCGGTACTACCTGGATCTGTAACAATCCAAGTTACGAAATATACGATCTCTTCAAGAATCTTAGGAGATACATTTAGTACAAGACCCATTCTAGATGGGATACCCTTAAGGTACCAAATATGAACAACTGGAGCAGCTAAAGAAATATGACCAAATCTTTCTCTTCTAACAGAAGACTTAGTAATTTCAACACCACATCTATCACAAGTGATACCCTTGTATCTTACTTTCTTGTACTTACCACAAGCACATTCCCAGTCCTTTGTTGGACCGAAAATTCTTTCGCAGAATAAACCATCTTTCTCAGGTTTTTGAGAACGATAGTTAATAGTCTCGGGCTTTGTTACCTCACCATATGACCACTCACGAATTCTTTCAGGAGAAGCTAATCCAACTTTAATTGCTTCAAATTTGTTATTTGCCATAGATCCTCCTATTCTTCATCCAAGCCCATAACAGCTTCAGGGGCTTCTTCTTCTAGTTCTGCTTCAGTCTTAATTGTTAAATCAGAAGCTTCTGCTACTTGATTATTCTTATCTTGTGCATCATCGTCATCCGCAAAGCTTGAAACATTAACTTCATTGCCTTCACCATCTAGTAACTTAACATCGACAGCCAATGCCTTAAGTTCATTACGTAATACGTTGAATGATTCTGGAAGTCCTGGTTCTGGAATAGTTTGGCTCTTCTTAATAGCGTTAAGTGCTCTTGTTCTACCATTGATATCATCTGACTTAATTGTCAAGATTTCCTCAAGTGTATGAGCAGCGCCATATGCTTCTAGTGCCCAAACTTCCATTTCACCGAATCTTTGACCACCATTTTGAGCCTTACCACCTAATGGCTGTTGTGTAACCATTGAATAAGGACCTGTAGCACGAGCATGCAACTTATCATCAACCATGTGTGCCAACTTAATCATATACATGACACCAACTGAAATTCTCTCATCATATGGTTCACCAGTCTTACCATCACGTAATACTAACTTACCATCCGGATTAACTTCAGCTTCTTTCATAATATCCATTAAATCTTCATTAGAAATACCATCGAATACTGGAGTAGCAAACTTAACACCAAGTTTCTTAGCAGCCATACCCAAGTGAACTTCCAATACCTGACCGATGTTCATACGAGAAGGAACACCGAATGGATTTAACATAATATCAACAGGAGTGCCATCTGGCATAATTGGCATATCTTCGATTGGAAGGATCTTAGAAATAACACCCTTGTTACCGTGTCTACCAGCCATCTTATCACCTTCAGAAATCTTACGTTTTTGAACAACATAAACTCTAATTTCTTCGATAACACCTGGATTTAATTCATCATGACCATCCTTACGGTTGAATACTCTGATTGATTGAACAATACCAGCACCACCATGAGGAACTCTTAATGAGTTATCACGAACTTCATGAGACTTTTCACCGAAGATAGCTAACAATAGCTTTTCTTCAGGAGAAGCATCAGATTGACCCTTAGGAGTAACCTTACCAACAAGGATATCACCTTCCTTAACCTCAGCACCAACCATTACGATACCACGGCTATCAAGATTACGGCATGCACCTTCTTGAACATTTGGAATATCTCTTGTGATTTCTTCTTCGCCTAATTTAGTCTTTCTTCTTTCGATTGTATATTCCTCAATATGAATCGAAGTATAAACATCATCCTTAACCATACGTTCAGACATAATAATGGCATCTTCATAGTTATAACCATGCCATGTCATGAATGCGATAGTTACGTTTTGACCTAGAGCCAATTCACCATCTTGCATACTTGGACCATCTGCAATTAACTCACCAGCCTTAACCAAGTCACCCTTGGCAACAATTGGCTTTTGGTTGATGCATGTACCTGCATTAGATCTCGCAAACTTCTCAAGAGGATACTCATGTTCCTTGCCATCACTATCCGCAATAACAACAGTTCTAGAGTCAGCATAAGTTACGACACCTGTATCATTTGTAACAACACCAGTACCAGAGTCTCTTGCAATCTTAGCCTCAATACCTGTACCAACATATGGTGAATGAGGATTCAACAAAGGAACAGCCTGACGTTGCATGTTAGCACCCATTAGGGCACGAGTACAGTCATCGTTTTCAAGGAATGGGATACAAGCAGCAGCGATAGAAACGATTTGCTTAGGAGATACGTCACATAGCTCAACTTCTTCAGCCTTAGCCATGATAGTTTCACCAGCTTTTCTAGCGACAACCATTTCATTCTTTAGCTTGCCATCTTCAACCTCATTTGCCTGTGCGATGATGTAGTCATTTTCGTCATCTGCAGACAAATAGATATAATCTTCAGAAACATGTCCGTTCTTATCAACCTTACGATAAGGAGTTTGAATAAAGCCATATTCGTTTACCTTTGCATAAGAAGTTAAATAAGAAATCAAACCGATGTTTTGACCTTCTGGAGTCTCGATAGGACAGATTCTACCGTAGTGAGAGTTATGAACGTCACGTACTTCAAAACCTGCTCTTTCTCTTGTTAGACCACCTGGACCTAATGCTGAAATACGACGCTTATTTGTAAGCTCAGCAAGTGGGTTTTGTTGGTCCATAAATTGTGACAATTGAGAACTTGAGAAGAATTCCTTAATCGCACCAGATAATGGACGATTGTTTGTTAAGCTCTTTGGAGTAGATGTTTCAACATCAGCGATAGACATCTTTTCCTTAACAGCCTTTTCCATTCTGCTCAAACCAATTCTGAATTGATTTTGGATTAATTCACCAACAGTTCTAATACGTCTATTACCAAGCATATCGATTTCATCAGTAGAACCAACTCCATCTAGCATTGATAACATATAAGAATATAGAGCGATCATATCAGAGATAGTAATGCACTTCTTATCGTTAAGTGGATCAACACCAATTAACTTAATCTTAGAATTTGCATCATTTGGATTTTCGATATAAACAACTTGACATGCACTACCAACTAGCCATGCAGTCATCTTTTCGCCCTTAGAAATTCTTTCTCTAATAATAGCTTCCTTATCAGACATCAAAATATATGAGTCATGATCTGGAATATATAAAGGCATAGCAGGTTCATCATCAATCATGACATCTCCTGCCTTATCAGTAATTCTTGCTAAGATAAAGAATCTTTGACCATAGTCTAATACAGCGTCGATATTGTCTCTAGTCAATTCAACTGGTTTAGAAATAATACCTGAATATACGCTGATAACCTTAAACTCCTTGGCAATCTTCTTAACATCTTCTTCACTTAAGGCAGTACCTTGATAGATAACTTCATTCTTAAGTTCAAGATCATTTGCTAAGATTCTACCAACAAGAGCTAACTTATTCTTAGTTTCAACTTCAACAATAGTTGGATGAGAGAAACTATGTCTGAATGGGAATGCCTCAACATGGCTACCCTTAGTTAATTCTTCTCTTAATAAGTTTCTTTCTTCTTTGTGTACTAAAGTACCCTTTTTCATCAACAATGAACCATCAGCCTTATATAAATCTTGAGCTAACACATGATTCTCAATTCTGTCGATGACATTTAATTTTCTTCCTAACTTGTATCTTCCAGCAGGAGTTAAATCATACTTCTTCGCATCAAAGAACTTAGCATTCATCAAAGAACCAGCACCTTCGATTGTAGGTACTTCATCTTGTTTTTGGTTACGATGCATTTCAATTAGAGCTGCATCTGTTGTATTTGTCTTATCTGCATAAAGAGTATTTGTAATCTCCTCGTAAGCACCAAGGAAAGATGTATAAATAGCTTCATAGATGTTCAAGAATTCACGATCATCATTTTGATTAATTAGATCATCATAAACCTCTAAGCCCATTGACTTAATAAAAGTCTTAACCTTATTAACGTCAAAAGCGTCTTCTCCCTTTTCAAGGTTCAAAGAGAAGCCAATTGTTTTCAATAATATAGTAGATAAGATCTTACGCTTACGGTCAACGCTCATATTCATGACCTTGCCAAGCGCAGTTTTCTTCTCATCAGTTAGAAATTCTAACCAAGTTCCTCTTGATGGGATTAATTCGCCATCAATAGTTTCTTTACCAGTCTTATCATCAGATTGGATGTCAAAATAAGCACCCGGAGATCTAACAATCTGAGAAACTATAACTCTCTCAGCACCGTTAATGATAAAAGTACCGGTTGCAGTCATCATTGGGAAGTCTCCTAAGAAAACTTCTTCTGGCCTATTGATGATTTCACCAGTCTCCTCATTATAGATTTCTAGTTCCATATTAGCCCAAAGTGGAGCACAGTAATTTGTCTCACGATATTTACATTCGGCTACAGTATACTTTGGCTTACGGAATTCATAGCTAAGCAACTTCAAACGAATGTTGCCGCTATAGTTTTGAATTGGGTAAATCTCATCAAACACTTCTTTGATTCCTTTTTCAGTGAACCACTTAAAAGAATCTGTTTGAATTTCAACTAAGTAAGGAAGTTCAAGTTGACCACTTACTTTTGAATAATCACGGCGAGAGGAATGTCTACCCGATTCAACAACATGATAAGATTGCTTCATTAATACGCCGTCCTTTCCTATTAAACAGTGTAGAATTATTTAATCGCTTGAATCACCCAGTATCCACCTTCGCGATCCAAGACAGTGACAGTTTTAAATAACTCACTAAGCTTGTTCACACTAGAGCTGGCGCCCTGTTTCTTCTGAATGACAATATATAAAGACCCATTTTCCCTTAAAGTATGATATGCTTTATCATAGAGATCATATATGACAACTTTACCCGCTCGTATGGGCGGGTTTAAAATTATAGAATCAAACAATAAGTTCAAAGTTAATATGTCTGTACATAAACAAGCTTTAATCAGTGTTTTGTTTTGAACAGCATTTAGATTAGTAAGTTCCACAGCCCTTGAGTTAACATCTACAGCAGTTACCTCAATATCAGGATTAAATCTTTTAATAATAATCCCAACAGGTCCCCAACCACAGCCAAGGTCTAGAAGCTTATTACCTAATGCTTGTCTGAATGTGTTTTTAATTAATAAATAACTACCGTAATCGACGTTTTCTTTGCAGAAAACGCCATTATCAGTAGTAAATATGAACTTCTCATTATCGAAATAATAGTCAAATGATCTAGGATTACTAGCCAATTGACTATTATCCGTATAATAATGAGACATTTAATTACTTAACTTCAACAGAAGCGCCAGCGTCAACTAACTTCTTCTTGATTTCTTCAGCTTCTTCTACACTAATGTTTTCCTTGATAGGACTTGGACACTTGTCAACTAGACCCTTAGCTTCAACTAAGCCTAGACCAGTGATTTCCTTAACTACCTTGATAACAGCAGTCTTAGCTTCACCAAATGAGCTTAAGATAACTGATACAGAAGTAGGACCTTGATCAGCTGCTTCAGCAGGTGCTGCTGCTACTGCAACTGGTGCTGCTGCTGTAACACCGAACTTTTCTTCGATTGCCTTTACTAGGTCGTTTAATTCAAGAATGCTAGTTTCTTCAAGATAAGCTAAGATATCTTCATGATTGATTTTTGCCATTTTAATATTTCTCCTTATTCTGCTGCAGCTGCTTCAGGTGCTGCTTCCTCAGTAGCTTCAGGTGCTACCGCAACCTCGCCTCCATTTGCTTCCTTAGCATCTGCAACTGCCTTAACAACACATGCAAATGATCTAACTGGAGATTGTAAACAACTTAATAGCATAGATAACATACCGTCTCTATTTGGAAGGTTAGCTAATTCTTTTAATGTATCAAGATCAACTTCTTTACCTTCAACGATACCGCTCTTAAGTACTAATGCCTTGTGGTTCTTAGCGAACTTTGACAAAATTCTTGCAGGTGCAGTTGCATCCTTTGAGAAAGCCATTGCGTTAGGTCCCTTTAAAGATTCCTTTAATTCAGCGAAACCTAATTCATCTACAGCTCTTTGTGCCATTGTGTTCTTGTAAACTTTGAAGTCAACATCTTCAGCTCTTAAAGCTCTTCTTAATTCTGTAACTTCAGCTACGCTTAGACCACGGTACTCTACGACAACAGTAGATTGTGATTCCTTAATCTTAGAAGAAATCTCACTTACCATTTCCTGTTTCGCATTCAATACTGCTTGATTCATATTCCCTCTTTCTAACCCAATATACTCATACAAAATAAAACCTGTATCCATAGACACAGGTTAAAAAGTTCATATTCACAACTTTTACCTCGGTAACATTTTTAAGCATAATTCGCCGTTACTGTCTATGGTATATTGATGCTTAATAAAAATACCACAAAACTTGGTAATATGCAATAGTTTTTTATCTAAAACTAAACCAAGGCCAATTCTTTACCCAAAACTTTCTTAAACACATTACAACAATTGCCAATCAGCAACATCGACAACAAGCTTCCAATACCGATTCCAATTATATGACCAGACATCACTATAGCTATAACCACAGAAATACTAATACAAACTAAATCAAAGGCCACCTTAGCCTTACCAAAAGTCCATCCTAATTTATTAGCTATAGCTTGTACGACACCATCAGGTGCATTTGGTACTAAATTTTGGGAAACCATCAAAGTCACTCCTAGCGCCGATAATACAATCGCAAAAGCCAACATTATGAAACCACTAACTAAATTATTAGCCTCAAACACCAAGACCCTAGTATTCACAAAATCAGTCAATCTACCAAACAATAATGATACTGGTAATTGTAATAC